>CAYWND010000117.1:0-7663 GCA_964459085.1 uncultured Oceanibium sp.
GGCGGTGTGCAGGCCCGCGACCAACACCGCCGAGGCCAGCGTGATCCCGGCCAGAACGTCATTCCCCTGGCCCTGCAGCGCGCCCAACGAAATATGCGCAACCACCGCCGCATAGGCTGGATAGATCAGCATGTGCAGGCGCTTCCACAGTCGGGGCGTCAGGAATTTCAGCCAGAAGTCATGGCTGGTAAAGGCCAGTATCATCAGCACGATCAGCGCAAAGATCCCGAAGCTTTCATAGGGAAACCCGATGAGCCGGTCATAGGACGTGTTCGCCGTCAGCAGCCCCTCCAGCTTGGGCGTGGGCGAAAAGGCATAGTACCAGTCCAGGATAAAGCCCGCATGGGTCAGCGCGACGAACAACGTCATGACCCCGAAATGTCGGCGGTTGTAGAGCAGTGGCAGGAACCGCGCATCCAGCCGCGCCAGCGGACCGATACACAGGATGACGGTCAGCATCAGGAAGGCGCAGGACCCGAACGCGCGGGCATTGTGGATCTGGGGCGAGATCCGCCGTTCATGATCCAGAACATCGGGCGTCCAGTTCACGAACAGATAGAGATAGACGATCACGGCAACCAGAAGGATCGCGTCATAGATCCACTTGTTGGGGTTCCACTGGACCGGGATGTATTTGACGCTCATTCCGGGGCCTCCAGCAGCACAGGCGCGATGTCATCGGGCAGGGGCTGGCGCAGTGCCAGCGCGCCGATCACGATCAGCGGCAACAGCAGGGCAAACACATACCACAAGTATCGATGCCCGAGGCGTTCCGGCAAATGGCGGTGGCGCCAACTGTCGCGGCCCATCTCGAGCGTGGCCCAGCGCCACAGCACGATGGGCCAGATCAGCAGCACGCCAGGCACCAGCAGCGGGCGAAAGATGTAGGCGCCGCGCGCATCCTCGTCGATGCGGTCGATGCCTATGGTCAGAAACAGTGCCGCGACCGCAGCACCCGCATATAGCCAGTATTCGGCCAGCGTCAGAAGGGTCGCCGCGCTCATGCGACACCGCCATACGCGATGCCGGTCAGATCGCGCATCTCGGTCTTCCAGGTGGTCAGATCGTCAGGCGAGAAATCCCGCAGATGGCTATGCCCGCAGGCCCGCGCCATGACCTGCATCAACTCGGTCGAGGCCTCGAAGAAATTGGCCAACTGCTTGGCCGATTTCTCGACCACCAGGCGGCTGACCAGGCCAGGCTTTTGCGTGGCGATCCCGACGGGACAGTTGTTGGTGTGGCAGGCCCGCATGGCGATACAACCGATGGCTTGCATGGCCGAGTTCGAGACCGCGATCGCGTCCGCCCCCATCGCCATCGCCTTGACGAAATCGGCGGGTTTGCGCAGGCCCCCGGTGATCACAAGGCTGACGTCTCCCCGGCCTTGCGCATCCAGATGTCGGCGCGCCCGGGCCAGTGCGGGAATGGTGGGGACCGAAATATTGTCGCGGAAAATGATGGGGGCGGCGCCTGTCCCTCCGCCACGCCCGTCCAGGATGATATAGTCGACGCCCACCTCGAGCGCGGCATCGATATCCTTCTCGATGTGCTGGGCCGACAGTTTATAGCCGATGGGAATGCCCCCTGTCCGGTCCCGAACCTCGTCGGCGAAGTCCTTGATCTGTGCCACCTCGGTCCAGTCAGGGAACCGGGAAGGAGAGATCGCGGATTGCCCTTCCTCAAGCCCGCGCACCTCGGCAATGCGGCCCTTGACCTTCTCGCCCGGCAGATGCCCGCCGGTGCCGGTCTTGGCGCCCTGACCGCCCTTGAAGTGGAACGCCTGCACGTTGTCCAGCTTGTCCCACGAGAACCCGAACCGGGCCGAGGCCAGTTCGTAGAAATATCGCGAGTTCGCCGCCTGTTCGTCCGGCAGCATCCCGCCCTCGCCCGAGCAGATGCCAGTGCCCGACATCTCGGCCCCCATTGCCAGCGCCTGCTTGGCCGGGGCGCTGAGCGCGCCGAAACTCATGTCCGAGACAAATAGCGGAATTGCCAGCTTCAGCGGCTTCTGCGCATTGGGGCCAATGACCACATCCGTGCCAACGGGGTCTTCGTCCAACAGCGGCATCCGGGCGAGTTGTGCCGTCAGGATCTGGATGTCGTCCCAGTCGGGTAGCTGATTGCGGGGCACGCCCATCGCGTCGACCACACCATGGTGACCGGTCTGGCTGAGCCCGGATTTGGCATAGCGCTGGATCAGGCCGGTGTGAGGTTCTTCCGCGGTCCCATGCGAGGTGTCTGCGTAAAGGCCCAGATAGTCATCGCGGTTGAACGGCTGGGGGTTTTCCTGCTCCCATGCGCCGATCTCGTCGGCATCGACCCAGACCTTGTCGTCTTCGATCCAGGATCTGAACTTGGGCAGCACCTCTTCATTGGCGTATTCGGACACGCCGGTGTCCAGGCGATAATCCCAATCGTGTACGCCGCAAATCAGATTGCGCCCCCGCACAAACCCGTCCGACATCAGTGCCCCGCGATGCAGACACCGGCCATAGAACACCGACACCTCGTCGTCCCAGCGCACGACCACCAGATCGACCTCGCCCACCAGCGCATAGGCGGGCTTGCGGTCTTCGAGTGTGCTCCAGGTGGCGACAGCTTCTTTTTTCATGGCGTTGGGTCCTTGGTTGGAGCGAACTCGGTTATGGTTAACAGCCCTATAACAAAAAGAGTGTTACAGCGGCAGGGTGTTGATTTCACGTTCTTTCACACAGACGCCAATTGCTGAAAGATTTGAACACCCGGGCCCCGGATCGGTGTTAGGTTCGGCGCGTTGACGCCCAAGCACGAGGATACGCCGATGCCCCAAGACACTTCCCCCGAAGCGCTGGACTGGATCAAGGTCGGGCATGTGGACGACCTGCCCGAAGGCCGAGTCAAGACGGTCACGGCGCGCACGACCTCGATCTGTCTCAGCCACTTTGATGGTCAATGGGCGGCGATGGACAACCGCTGCCCGCACCAGGGTGGGCCGTTGGGCGAAGGGTCGATCGAGAAGGGGGTCGAGGGGGAATGCTGGATTCGCTGTCCCTGGCATGGGTGGGACTTTCACCCCCTGACCGGTGCACCGCCGGGCGGCCACGAGGATACGGGCCAAAAGCTGTTCCCGCTCGAGATCCGGGATGGCGAGATATTTGTCGGGATCGAGTCGGAACCGGATGTGCCGCGCAACACCTCGGACGTCATTGCCGAGACCTTTGTGAACTGGGGTGTCAAGCGGGTGTTCGGCATGGTCGGGCATTCGAACCTGGGCCTGGCCGACGCGCTGCGGCGCCGCACGGTCGCGGGCCAGATGGAGTATATCGGCATCCGGCACGAGGGCGCGGCCAGTTTTGCTTGCTCGGCCTATGGCAAGCTGACCGGCGTGCCGGCGGCTTGCCTGTCGATCGCGGGACCGGGGGCCACGAACATGCTGACGGGCCTGTGGGATGCCAAGGTGGATCGCGCCCCGGTGCTGGCACTGACGGGCCAGGTGCAAACGCAGGTGTTCGGACCGGGGGCGTTCCAGGACATCGATCTGGCGTCGGCCTTCGATGCGGTTTCCCGGTTCAGCCAGACGGTCTTGCCCAGCTCGAAACATGCCGAGTTGGCCACGCTGGCCTGCAAGACGGCCATCGTGGAACGCGACGTCGCGCACCTGATCTTTCCCGATGACGTCCAGACCCTGACTGCGGATGGCGCGGCGGGGGGGCCGAAGGGCCGGATCAGTGAACCGGTCGTGAAGCCCTCGGATGCGGATGTGTCGGCCGCGCTGGACATGATCCGGGGTGCCAAGCGGCCGTTCATCGTAATGGGCTATGGCGCAAAGGACGTGCGCGACAAGGTGATCGCCCTGGCCCAGGCCATCGGTGCGCCGGTCGCCACCACCTTCAAGGGCAAGGGCCTGATCGCGGATACGCACCCCAATGCCGCGGGCGTTCTGGGCCGGTCGGGTACGCCGATTGCAAGCTGGTTCATGAACGAATGCGACCTGATCCTCAGCCTGGGGTCGTCCTTTGCCAACCACACCGGGATCGAGCCGTCCAAGCCGATCATCCAGGTCGACTATGAACGGATGCAGCTGGGCAAGTTCCACCCCGTCGCGCTGCCGATCTGGGGCGAGATCGGTGCCTTCAGCGATGCGATCTGCGCGGCCATCGACGGTGTGCCGGGCGAGGACCAATTGGACGAACTTGCCGATCGCTGGCGGATCTGGCGCGAGGAAAAGGCCGCGCGCCTGCCTGACGATGCCGGGCACGGCATCAACTCGGCGCTGATCTTCGATGTGCTGACGGGGCTGGTGCCCGAAGATGCGATCATCGCGGTGGATGTCGGCAACAACACCTATTCCTTCGGCCGCTATTTCGAGGCCAAGGGCCAGTCGGTGCTGATGTCGGGCTATCTGGGCTCGATCGGCTTCGGGTTCCCTGCCGGCATGGGCGCCTGGGCCGCCACCCAGGATTTCGAACACCTGCGCGGGCGCAAGGTGATCTCGATCTCGGGCGACGGCGGGTTCGGGCAATACGCGATGGAGTTCACGACGGCAGTCAAATACGGCATGAACATCACGCATATTCTGTTGAACAACGGCCAATTGGGCAAGATCACCAAGGAACAGCGCGGGGGCGAGTTTCCGGTCTGGCAGACCGACCTGACAAACCCCTCTTTCGCTGCCTTTGCGCGGCTCTGCGGTGGGCTGGGCGTGAAGATCACCGAACGTGACAAGCTGGCCGATGGCCTGGCCGAGGCGCTGGCCCATGACGGCCCCGCCCTGGTCGAAATCATGTCGGACGCGGAACTGGTCTGAAACTTCTCGTGCCCTAGGCACAAATGTTGCGGGTCTCAGGTGTTGGTCTGCGGGCCAAGATCCCTTTGCATCAGGAAATTGTCCAGGCTCTCGCCGCGGATGGTCGCCGTGTTGGGGCGCACCACGGTCCACCCGCGCGCCAGAAAGAAAGGCCGCGCCGCAAGGCTGGCAAACGTTGTGAGTAGGGTGTGCCCCTGGTCCAGCGCTTTGGCCTCCAACGCGGACAACAGAGCCGAGCCCACCCCGGCCCCCGCGTGCGCCGGATCGACAAAGGCCGTATCCTGGCACCCGTCCTCGGTCAGGCTGAAAAACCCTGCCACCTCGCCGTCGCGCTCGGCCACCAGCACTGTCTGCCCGGCCAGCCGGTTCGCCCAATATGCGGCGTCCCGGGGCGGGCCCGCCCAGGCCGCGCGCTGTCCATGGGTATAGTGGGCGGCGGTTCCCTCCATCACCGCAGCATGGAAGATCCGGCCGATGGCGGCCATGTCGCTGTCCCGGGCCTCGCGGATCATCGCGTAACCGACTTGCGCGAAAACAGCATGGATTTCGCAGCCAGCAGAGCGCCCGCGGTAATCAGCAGACAGGCCAGCCCGACGATCCAGGTCAGTTGTGCATAGCCCAGCGCGATCAGCACCACCGTCGACAACAGCGGCGCGCAATAGCTGGCCGCGCCCAGCACCTGGATGTCGCCCCGCTTCACGCCGATGTCCCAGACATAGAACGCCAGACCGACAGGCCCCAGACCAAGGCCCAGTACCGCCAGCCATTCCAGTTTCGTCGCGGGCCAGACGGTCGTCTCCAGCACCAGGTGGCAAACGGTGGCCAGGACCGCAGTCACCAGGCAAAATCCCGTCACCACATCCGTGGGCACATCCCCGAACCGGCGCGACAGCACCGAATAGCTCGACCAGATGAACGCCGCCAGCAGCGCCAGGCCGTAACCGCCTGCGAATTGAGGGTCCAAGGCCAGAGACTGCCCGCCCGTCACGATCAGCGCGGCCCCCGCAAAGCCCAGCAACGCCCCCCCGACATGGTGTGTGCGCAGCCGCTCGTTTGGTGCCAGCGCGGACATCAGGACGATCAGCAGCGGCCAGAGATAGGCGATCAGGCTGGCCTCGACCGGAGGGGCGGCACGCAGGGCCGAGAAATAGACAAAGTGATAGCCGAACAACCCGCAGACTCCCAGTGCCCAGACTTTTAGGGGTTGCCGCAACGCCCGCATGCCTTTGGGGCGGGCGATCCAGGTCGCCGCACCCGCCGTGCCGCCGATGGCAAACGTCATCGCCGCCAGCTGGAATGGCGGTACGTTGCCGCTGGCCGCCGTGAACAGCGCCAGCAACGCCCACAGCAGGACGGCCACGAAACCGATAAATGTCGCTGTTGTTCGGGACATGCACGCGCAATTCAGGTCAACCAGCCTGTCTTGCGCGGAACGGGCGACCGATGCAAGCCTGGATCGGCGGCGTGGAAGCCGGGTAATGTACAGGAATGTCTAGACTTGCGCCGCAAGCGGCGATAGCGTCCGGATCGCGCTGTTTCCAAGAGGTGTCCGAGATGAAGTCCCAATATCGCGTTGTTGTCATCGGGGGCGGGGTTGTTGGCGCCTCGGTCCTTTATCACCTGGCCAAGTTCGGCTGGACGGATGTCTGCCTGGTGGAACGTTCGGTTCTGACCGCCGGATCGTCCTGGCATGCCGCGGGCGGGTTTCATGCTTTGAACGCCGATCCGAACATGGCTGCACTTCAGGCCTATACGATCGATTTGCTGACGGAAATCCAGGACGAAAGCGGCCAGGATATTGGCCTGCATATGACAGGTGGCCTGACGCTTGCGGGCACGCCGGATCGGTGGGAATGGCTGCAGTCGGCCTATCGCGTGTTCCAATCCATCGGGATCGAGGACTGCGAGTTGCTGACCCCCGACGAGGCGCAGAAACGTTGCCCGATCATGTCGACCGACGGCGTTTTGGGGGCCATGTGGGCCGATCGCGAGGGCTACCTGGACACCACCGGCACGGTCCACGCCTACGCGACAGCGGCCAAGAAGCGTGGTGCAAGTGTCTTTGAACACACCAAGGTAGAGGGGCTGGAGCAGACCGCCGATGGCTGGTTGGTCAAGACCGACAAAGGCGATATCGCTTGCGAGCATGTGGTCAATGCCGCGGGTCTTTGGGCCAAGCAGGTGGGCCGCATGGCGGGCATCGAGTTGCCTGTAAGCCCCATGAAGCACCACTATCTGATCTCGGACACCATACCGGCGGTGGCTGAAGCCGAGTTCGAGATGCCGATGACGGTGGATCTCGAAGGCTTTACCTATCTGCGCCAGGACCAGAACGGGGTTCTGCTGGGCATCTACGAGATTGACTACGAGCATTGGGCCATGGACGGCGCGCCCTGGGATTACGGGATGGAGCTGTTCCAGGAACAGACCGACCGGATCGAGAAAGAGCTGACGCTGGGGTTCGAGCGGTATCCGGCCCTGCAGGATGTGGGCGTCAAGACCTGGGTCAACGGCGCCTTCACCTTCTCGCCCGATGGCAACCCGCTGGTGGGCCCGGTCCGTGGCCTGCCCGGGTACTGGTGCGCCTGCGCGGTGATGGCCGGCTTTTTGCAAGGTGGCGGTGTCGGCAAGAGCCTTGCCGAATGGATGATCCATGGAGAACCCGAGGCGGACGTCTTTGCCATGGATATCGCGCGCTACGGTCGGTTCGCGCAGAACCGCCGCTATATCCGCGAGACCACCGGGCAGTTCTATTCCCGCCGGTTCGTGATGACCTATCCGAACGAACAGCTGCCCGCTGGCCGCCCGATGGCCAAGGCGCCCGCCTATGATGCGATGAACGCGGCGGGTGCGAAATGGGGGGTCAGCTGGGGCCTC
>CAYWND010000118.1:0-7648 GCA_964459085.1 uncultured Oceanibium sp.
CCTACTATGTCGCGCGCACCCAGGCCGTGATGGATGGCACCTGGGAGAGCATGGACACCTGGGACGGCATCAAGCCCGGCATGACCGAGATCGGGTCGTTTGACAACATGCCCGCCGAGGTCGCCGCCGAGGCGCAGGCCATCAAGGAGGCCATCGCCGCCGGCGAACTGCATCCCTTCACCGGACCGATCAACAAACAGGATGGCTCGGCCTGGCTGGCAGAGGGTGAAACTGCCGATGACGGCACGCTTTTGGGAATGAACTTCTACGTCGAAGGGATCGACGGCGAACTGCCGAACTGATCCAAGGCGTTGAATTGCTTCAAGATCCGGGCCGTCGGGCCCGGATTTCTCGCCCCTCGCAACGGTTTGCAATTGGGGCACTTCCAAAGATGCTGGACAAGGAAATCGGGCCGCACCGCGCCAAAGGTGCCGAAAATCGGTCGACGGTCCCAACAAATCGTTTCTGCGGCATACCGGGTCGGTTTCTCGTCCTGGGTCCCTTAGTTTCCGAATTTTATAATAAATTCAAAAGTTTCTGTCTGCCCGGCCAAAATGTGTTTGGCCAAAGAGCCACAGGTCAATCGTGACCCGTTTGTGGCCACCCTGCCCCGCCAACACCCCCTGCTGCCTCCCCAAAAACCCAGAAAACACCCCATAGCGATCCAATTGTTGCCCCCGCGTCGGGGCACTCTGAATGCGTAGTAAGGGATGGTCGTTGGCACATGAGACTGTCCGGGTAACGAGTGGTGTACGTATGGATTGCGCTGGGCCACACCCAACCTGGCCCAGCCAATGCCACCCGAAGGTAAGTGGTTCGGAGTTGCTTTCGTGTTTGTCGCTTTGAGTCCCCTGGTACGCCTTGGCGTTGCCCTTCGCTCTGCGCTATTTGCCCCCCGCGGCGCTGGTGCGAAGGTGCAGCCCAGGCGCGCCGTGCGCTGCGCAAAACCCTCCGCATATCTGCTTGTCGGCCTCGACGCCCAGCTAGATACACCTTACGGCAAATTGTCCGCATCCGACATCGCCACTGGCGATTTCCTGCGCTGCTATTCGGGCGACTATATCGAGGTCGACGCCGCCCAACGGCTGTGGTTCGACGCCCGTGATATCTCGCGGGCCCCCCATCTGGCACCGGTATTGATGAAACGTGGCGCCTTCGGGCACCGAACCCCGCTGCGCGATACGCTGTGTGTCGCGGGTGCCTGGGTGCATGTCAGCGATCGCGACCATGTCGGCATGCAGATCGCGCCCAACATGCGCGCCGATGGCGGGCGGCTGTGTCCCTGGCCGGTGGGCGAGGCGGTCTATGCCGCAATCCGCGTAAACGCAGACGCGCGTGTCTGCGTCAACGGCGTGTGGCTGACCCCGGTCGAGGTGCCGACACCCTTCGGCGCGGCAATCGCGACATCGATCCTTGGCGCCATCCTGCGCCGGATCTGGTTTGCCGCCTGAGCCTCGGGTCAGGACCTAGGCAGACAGCTTGCGCGCCTGCCCAACCCAGTCCTGACGCGCAATCGCACCGGGGATCCCGCCCAGATCCGCATCCATCTTGGCAATCTTTGCCTTTGACCACTTGGCGATCTGGGCAAAGGTCGTGATCCCCTTGGCATTCAGCCGTTCGGCCATCTTGGGACCAACCCCCTTGATCAGGGTCAGATCGTCCGGCGTGTCGGGCTTGGGCGCGGGCGCTGCGTCCTTGATGACCACGGCGTCCTCGACGTCCTCTTTCGCCGCAGGCTTGGCCTTTGGCTTGGCGGCCGGTTCGCGCGGCGGCGCTGGTCGGGGCACTGGCGGCGCCTCGGCAAATCCCGGCTCGGCCGCACCGAACCGCCACGGCATCCCGAACAAGGGCGCCGTGGGAAACAGCGACAGCCAATACTCCACCGGGTGTTCATTGCTGCGCGGCCACCACCGCGTCACGTCGAATTGCACCGTATACTGCATGCCGGGCTCCTGCTGGGGTTGAGTCGGCCCGAGTCTAATCCCCTCGTGACGCACTGCAAGCGCACTCTTGCCGCACCGCAGCAAATTCCCGCCTATTCGGTATGCGCCCGCCGCGCCCACAAAATCGCCAGCGACGCCCCCGCAAGCCCCGCAGCCAACAGGAACGGCGCCCCGGGCAGATAGACCGGCGTCTCCTCGCGCGTGAAATAGCGGAAGACCCCCGTCATCATCACCGGGCTTATGATGACCGATACCGCCGACACCGAACTCAGCACGCCCTGCAGCTCTCCTTGCGCATCATCGGGGATGCGGTCTGCCATCATGCCCTGTACGGCCGCGCCAACCACCACGCCCATCGCGGTGATCGGCATAAAGACAAAGACCCAGATCCCTTCGGTGATCACCGCCAGGATGACCATGGCCACGATCGTCATGACCAGGCCGAACACCGCCGTCCGATGTTCCCCCATCCATCCGATCTGCTTGCGGATCAGCCAGCCCTGCACAAAGGCGGAACTGATCCCGAACGCCGCCAGGCTCAGCCCCACGGTGCCCACCGACCAGCCAAAGCGCTCGATCGTGAAATAGCTCCAGACCGCCGGGTAGACATAGTTCGCAACCGAGTACAGGAAAAAGACCAGCATCAGCCCGCCCACCATCGGCAAACGGCGCAGGCGCATCAGCGCGCGGAAGGGATTGGCGCGGCGCCATTCGAACGCGCGCCGCTTTTCAACCGGCAGGGTTTCCGGCAGGGCGAAATAGCCAAAGGCCGCGTTGGCCAGCGCCAATATCCCGGCCGCAATAAAGGGCGCGCGCGGCCCCAATTCTCCCAACAGCCCGCCGATTGCGGGCCCCAGGATGAACCCGACCCCGAAGGCCGCGCCCACCAGCCCGAAATTCGCCGCCCGCTTTCCCTTTTCCGAGATGTCGGCCAGATAGGCGCTGGCCGTGGAATGGGTCGCCCCCGTGATGCCCGAGACAAACCGCGCCACGAACAGCAGCCACAGCGTCGGCGCGATCGCCATCAGCAGATAATCCAACCCCATAAAGGTCAGCGACAGGATCAGCACGGGCCGCCGCCCATATCGGTCGGACAGGTTGCCCAAAAGAGGCCCGCAGGTGAATTGCATCGCGGCATAGGTGAACGACAGCAACCCGCCCCAGAAAGCGGCCTCGGACACTGACCCCGCATCCAGATCCCGGATCAGGTCCGGCATCACCGGCAGGATCAACCCGATCCCCATCGCATCGAGCGCAACTGTGATAATAATAAAGACGAACGGCGCCCGCGATTGCATGACCCGAGCCTATAAGGCATTTTCCCCACCGGACAATCGCAAAAAGGGTGCGCGCCATGACGGATCTCACCACACGGCTGGGCAAACACGCCTCGCCGCTCGCTTTCGGGGTGATGCAGTTTGGCGGCAAGGCCGATGCCGCCCAGTCCCGGCAACTCTTTGATGCGTGCCGCGACGCCGGCATCACGATCTTCGACGCCGCGTGGATCTACACAGACGGGGCCGCCGAAACCCTGTTGGGCGAGTTCGCCCGGTCCGAACGGGACGACCTGATCCTGATCTCGAAATGCGCCTACGAACCCGGCCAGCCGGCCGAGATGCTCAAGGCCCAGGTCGCCGACAGCCTGGCGCGGCTGCAAACCGACCATGTCGACATCCTCTACCTGCATCGCTATCCCGGCGACGCGCTGCTGGACGACAGCCTGCGCGCGATGGCCGATCTGCATGCCCAAGGCGCCTTTCGCCTGCTTGGGGCCTCGAACTTCGCCGCCTGGCAGGTGATGAAGGCCCAGGCCCGCGCGGCCCAGATCGGCTGCCCCCCCATCACGGTGCTGCAACCGATGTACAACCTCGTCAAACGGCAGGCCGAGGTTGAACTGCTGCCGATGGCCCAGGCCGAAGACCTGGTGGTGCACAGCTACTCGCCGCTGGGCGGTGGGCTGCTGACCGGCAAATACGCCACCGGCACCGCAGGACGCCTGACCCAGGATGACCGCTACGCCGCCCGCTATGGCCCGGCCTGGATGCATGCAGCGGCAAGCGACCTCGCAGCCCTCGCCACGGACCTCGGCCACCCGGCCGAAGCGTTGGCCATCGCCTGGGCCGCCCACCATCCCGGCATCTCGGCCCCGATCATCTCAGCTAGCCACCCCGACCAGTTGCCCGCCTCGCTGGCGGCCATGGATATCGCCATGACCGACGCCCTCTACGCCCGGCTTTCCGCACTCACCCCCGCGCCGCCCCCCGCCACCGACCGCCTGGAAGAGGCATAAGAGCCGCTCCAGTCATCCGCAAACACCTCCGAGCGCAGGGCAGCACCCCGACCCGACCCGCCATCAGGCGGGTCTCATCGCGCCAAGGCCGCCAGGCCTTGTCCGCTTGACAGCTGACGCCCCCCGCGCCAACGCTTCGGCACATGAAACTCGCGGCACTCGAAACCTTCGTCGTCGGCAATCCGCCCCCCGGTCACGGCGGGCGCTATTTCCTGTTTGTCAAACTCACCACGGACACCGGCATCATCGGCTACGGCGAATGTTATGCCGCCACGGTCGGGCCCACGGCCATGACCGCGGTTATCCGCGACGTGTTCGACCGGCACTTGGCGGGCGAAAACCCCGAACGGGTCGAGGCGATGTTCCGCCGCGTCTATTCTGCCGGGTTCACCCAACGCCCCGACCCGACCGTCATCGGCGCCTTTTCGGGGCTGGAAATGGCCTGCTGGGACATCATCGGCAAGGACCGCGACCGCCCCGTCCACGCGCTCTTGGGTGGCGCGCTCCAGACCCGTCTCAGGGCCTATACCTATCTCTACCCCGACGAGGGCGAGGATCCGGGTGCCTTCTATGCCTCGCCCGACCGCGCCGCCCAGACTGCCGCCGCCCGCGTCGCGGACGGCTTCACCGCGATCAAATTCGATCCCGCCGGGCCCTATACGACTTTCGGCGGGCACCAGCCCACGCCCCAGGATCTGACCCGCTCGACCGCCTTCTGCCAGCAGATCCGCGCCGCCGTGGGCGACCGCGCCGATCTGCTCTTTGGCACCCACGGCCAATTCACGGCCTCGGGGGCGATCCGGATGGCGCAGGCCATCGCGCCCTATGCACCGCTGTGGTTCGAGGAACCGGTTCCCCCAGATGATGTCGAGGCGATGGCCACCGTCGCCGCGCAATCGCCGGTGCCCATCGCCACCGGTGAACGCCTGACCACGACGGCCGAGTTCGCGCCCCTGCTGGCGCGTCGCGCGGTCGGGATCGTCCAGCCTGCGCTGGGCCGCCTGGGCGGTATTTGGGAGGCGCGCAAGCTGGCGCATCTGGCCCAGGTCTTCGGCGCCCAGTTCGCCCCGCATCTCTATGCCGGCCCCCTGGAATGGGCCGCGAACCTGCAGGTTGCCGCCACCTGCCCAAACTTCCTGATTGCCGAGACCATCGGCAGCGGTACCGGCATCCATGCCGACCTGCTGCGCAAACCGATCTCGGTCGAGGGCGGCTATATCCGCCTGCCCGACGCGCCCGGGCTGGGGGTCGAGCTGAACGAGGAGGTCGCCCGCGCGCACCCTTATACCGGCGACCGTCTGCATCTGGAAATGCAGGACGCAGCTCACCGACCCGGCGCCGACGACTGGGCCGGCGGTTGACCGCCCAAGCCCTTGCAAGGGGCCGGACGCGCCCCTAAATTCGCGCCCGACAACGACGACAAGGATCACCCCAATGCGCATTCTCGCCCTCATCCTGCTGGTCACAACGCTGGCCGCCTGCGAAACCGTCAAGGGCGTCGGTCGCGACATCACCAATGCCGGACAGGCCGTCGACAACGCGATCTGACCTTGCCCGGCCCGCCGGGCCCGTGATATTCTGGGGTCGCCGTCAAGGCCGGCACCCCGATCCGCGGACAGCGCAACGCGCAGCCTGGCAACATCCACCCGTCTCATCGGCCAAACCCCGGCCCGACCGCAGCGGATCCGCGGGCGATACCGGAGGTACGACCGATGACACATGACCTTTCGCGCCTGCGCGCGGACGCCAAGGCGTTGCGCAAGGCCCACCGCAAAGATGATCCCGCCGCCATCACCCGCGCCCAGGCGATCCTGGGACCGCGGGACGATCTCAAACACGCTGACTTCCTGCATGTCATCGCCCGCGAACAGGGCCATGACAGCTGGCCCAAGCTGAAGATGGCGATCGAGGCCAGGACCTTGTCGGCACCCGCCCGGATCCACCGCCTGCGCCAGGCCCTGACATGGGGTCACGGTTTTGCCATCGACCGCCTGCTGGCCGAGGATCCGGACCTGCCCCAGCGCCATCCCAGCTTTGCACTGTCGCTATATGATCTCGACACGGTCCGCGCGCGCCTTGCCGCCGATCCAGGCTATGCGACCTCCGACGCCGACGGGCGGCCGTTGTTTGCCTCGCTGTGTTTCTCGCAATACTTCCGGGTCCGCCCGGACCTTGCCGAAGACATGATGCAGATCGCGCGCCTGATGCTGGGCGCTGGCGCCGATCCCAACACATCGATCCCGACCGAAGACAGCGACCACCGCCTCTCGGTCCTCTACGGCGCGCTCGGCCACGCCGGGAACATGGCGCTGGCGGAACTGCTCTTGGAGCGCGGCGCCTCGCCCGACGACAACGAGAGCCTCTACCATGCGACCGAGATGGGGCATCTTGACGGATTACGGCTGCTGTTGCGCCACAACGCCAACCCCGCAGGCACCAACGCGCTGAACCGCGCACTCGATTTCAACAGTCTCGACATGGTGCGGATCCTGATCGAAGGCGGCGCCGATCCCAACGAACGGACGCCCGATCACCCCTCGGGCCAGCCGATCGACATCATCCCGGCCCTGCACCAGGCGGCAAGGCGCTGGTGCGGCGTCGACATCGCGACCTACCTTCTGGACAATGGCGCCGACCCGGCCTTGCGGTGGCATGGCGCGACCGCCTACGCGCTGGCCCGGCGCTATGGCAACGCACCCATCGCGCGTCTGCTAAAGGCGCGCGGCCACGCCCATCCGCTCGACGCAACCGAGGCCGTGCTGGCCGACTGCGCCCAGGGCCACCCGCCCCCTGCGCGGCTGGACTTTGCGGGTCTCGAGACCGAAACCCGCCGCATTGCGACCCATATCGCGGCGCGCCCCGACCGGTTGGATCATCTCAAGGCGCTGATCCTGGCCGGCGCCGATCCCGAAGAGACCGAGGCGATGGGCCTCAGCCCGCTGCATGTCGCTGTATGGGAAGGCCTGGTGCCACAGACGGACTACCTGCTGTCCCTCGCCCCCGACCTCAATCGCCTCAACGCCTATGGCGGCAACGCGCTATCGACCGCATTGCACGGGGCCGAGTTCTGCCCCGCTCGTGCCGATCGTGATCATCTGGGCTGTATCGAACGCCTGATCGCCGCCGGGGCCACCGTCCCGAGGTCCGAGGTCGACGGCCAGGGCCGCGAGGACGTGATTGCTCTGGTCGAGGATCACCCCGACGCCATCACCTGACCGCGCCGACGGGTTTGAGTATTTGTAGACAGAAAGAAGGCCCTTAACGATGTCTTAAGGGCCCCTTCTTTCTGTTCTCAATACTCCGGAGCGCGAGGCAGCGCCTCGCCACCGCGCGGCCAGCGCGGTTCAGTGCTGGGGCCGGATGAAGGTCCCGTTCTGCAAATCCTGCATCGCCTGCATCAGCTCGGCCCGGGTGT
>CAYWND010000119.1:0-7619 GCA_964459085.1 uncultured Oceanibium sp.
TATAGGCGACCGCCGTGCGGTCCAGCACATCCTTCGAAACCGCAGAAAAGTCCGGCACATCCGCGTCGGCCTGTTCCTTGTCCAGCATCTGGCGATAGCAGCTAAGCGTCAGGCATGTGGCAATAGCGGCCATCAGCGGTGCGTGTAGATCCGCGAAGATATGCGCACGCCAGACGTCGAACGCGCTGGCATCCGGCAAGATGCGACCCGACGGATCCATGGCGATGGACAGGATAATCCACGGGATCAGCAGCATCGCCCAAAGCGCTGTCAGCCGCATCAACGACCCGCGCGTCAGCGCCATGGTTCGTGGCAGGGCGTCCCAACCCTTGTCTTCCAGCACGATGACCGGGATCAGCGCTGTGAACAGCGCGGACAACAGCAGCCCCGGCACCACAAACAGCGCCAGCGCATAAAAGGTTGCCAGACCGATGGCGAAGTTCAGGACCGCAAGTGGCAGCAGGTTGCCCCACAGCTGCGCATCCGACAGCCGCGCCCCGGGGTCCAGTCGGGCCCAGATCCGCAGGCAGGCCGCGGCCATTACAACCGTGAACAGGGTTTCGTGAAGGATCACGAACGGATCCAGAAACAGCTCAAGAATGGAGCGTTGCGACGCCCCCGTGTTGGGCTGAAGGGACGCAGGCGCAACCAGCGACTGCACCGTGGTGGCAAACAGACCGACGGCCAGAAAGTCGATATACAACGACACCCCGAACCGGCGCATCAACTGCCCGGTCTCGGCCACGGTATCGCTGATCCTGATCCTCATTCCATCGTCTCGCCGGACACTGCGTGGTGCTTGTCCGCACGTGTGTCCCCAAAGAGTTGCCGATTCTCAAGGTAGGATCGTTGCGTTCTGTAAAAAGCCCGCAGGAACGGTTCCGCCTGATCTTGACCCACGGTCCGATCATAGTCGATGCGGGTCAGGATCGTCTGCGCCACTTTCACCAGGTTCTCTTCGTGTCGACGCAGCGCCGACCCGCGCAGCCGATCCGGCGTGACCTGCAACAGCGTCTCAAGCGTCTGCAACTCGAACGCGCCATAGTGGTCCAGGTGATGCGGCAGGAACGGAAAGTCCTGCGTCACGGTCGCCGCCAGTTCCGGCAAGAGCGCGGCGCGCGGCTGGGTGATGACGAACGTGTTGGCCATGATGTCGCCCAGGCGCTGGCGTTTGCGGTTCGACAGCGGCACGGCCAGCAGGATCGCAATCCAGACCACCAGCAATATGGCGCTGACCGTGTCCAGGGCGGGACCGGCAATCAGCATGGTGCCGGGGACGAACACCTCCATCTCTTTCATCAGGTTCCGCATGGTCACTGCATGCGCGCTCAGCGTCCGGCCATCGCCCGAGATGACGCGCAGGCCCAGGATACGCTTGCCCAGGGTCTGACCATTCCACAGAATCTCGGCCAGGGTGTAGTAGGGCACGCGCAGCGCGAAAAACAGCAGCGCGCCGATGCTGACAAGCGCCGTGCCGGGCAGAATATCGGCGATGGTCAAGGCGATCATGATCGCGATAGCGACCGAGAAGGTCAGGATGATGTCCAGAAGCTGTGCCGCGAACCGCGCGCCCAGACCCGCCACGCCAAGGCTGATCTGAACCCCCTCGGGCGGCACGAAGGTGATCACGCGCCGGGGCCTGGTGGTGGTTTTGCGAAGGCTGCGCGCGGTCATCTTGGCGGCCCCGGTTCCGGATGGCCGCGGCCCGACAGGCCCAGCCAGGCCAGCCACAGCGCGCCGACGCCCCAGCCGATGACCAGCCGCTGGGCCGGGTCCTGGACCATTTGGCGGGCAAACCCTTCCAGCAGGGCGGCGGCGATCAGCATCAGGGCCGCCAGAATGGCCAGTTTGACCGCGTCCCGGCCCGCCACGCGCAGCGCGTCGCGCCGTGTCAGATCGCCCGGGAACAGCACCGCCAATCCCAGCTTCAGGCCGCCGGCGCAGGCGATAATGATCGCCGAAAGCTCGGTCACCCCGTGAACTGACAGCCAGGCGGCGATGTCGTATGTCAGCCCCCGGTCCGCGTGCAGCGCCACGAAACTGCCCAGCAGCAGACCATTATAGAAGGTCAGGGCCGCGCTGGGCAGGCAGGCCAGAACGCCCAGCGAAAAGATAAAGATCGCGATCCGCGTGTTGTGCGAGAACAGGAAACTGGCAAAGGCGGCCAGCCCACCGGCGCTTTCCTCGTCGCTGCCATAGATCACCGCTTCCAGATCAGCGCGCGAGCTGTTGATCCCGCGATCACCGGCCAGCGCGTCGGGCACGAATGTGTTGTACCAAAGCGGATCATCGAGAAAGAGCAGGAACCCCGCCAGCGCCCCCAGACCCATGATCCCAAAGGCCAGCAGGATCAGCCCCACCGACCTGCGGGCAGCGCCCGGGATGCCGTGGACCAACAGGCGCGACACCAGCCCCGACAGCTGTTCCTGAGGTGCGTAGACCGCCAGATAGGCCCGTGCGCACAGCGCTTCGAGATAGGTCAGCAGGCCGCGATCCAGCGAGATCTCGCGCGCCAGCGACAGTGATGTCATCGCCTGCCGGTAAAGCGCCGCCAGCTCTTGCGCCTCTTCAAACTCCAGCGACCGGATGCCCTTCTTGCGCACCTTTTCCAGCAATGCTTCGAGGCGTTGCCATCCGGCCTCGCGTTCGTCGCGAAACCGGGCCGAGCGGATCTGCTGGGTGATCGGGGCGGCGGCTGTCATATCATCTCTCGCGCCTTGATCATGACATAGGTCGATATCAGGCGCGGCGTCAGTTGCCCCGGCGGCACGTCCAGGCACAGAACCCCCATCCGCCGCAACCGGTCCAGCACCAGGTGCCGCTCGCGGATCATGTCGCGCGCCACGACTGCACCGGCCATGCCGTCCAACGTGTGATGCGCAGCCGTCGCGGTCTGTTCCAGCAGGGGGTCTCGCTGCGTCACAAATACGACGACATGCATGCGGCTCAGCACGCCGATGTTTTCGATCAGCAATTCGGCCGTCGTTGCGTCCACGAAATCGGAAAAGACAACAATCAGGGACCGGCGGTTCAGCCGGGTGTTCAGATGCGCCATGCCCAGCGTGTGGTTCGTCTCGACCAGGCCATAGCTTAGGGACGCGGTGCGGGCGCGCAGGGCCGGGAAGGCCGCGCGCGCGGGCTGGGGCGGCACGTATTGGCGCGGTTCCGCGTCATAGGCGTAGAGGCCCGCCAGATCCCCACCCAGACCGGCTGCCCAGGCCAGGGCCAGCGCGCCGTTGATCGCGTGGTCGATCTTGGGCAGGCCATCGATCTCTTCGCGCATGATATAGCCGTTGTCCAAGGCCAGGATGACCTGGTGGTTGCGCTCGGCCCGCATTTCCTTGGCCACCAGCGCGTTGGCCCGGGCCGAGTGTTTCCAATCGATCGTGCGGGTGTCCATGCCGGGCATGAACTCGGTCAACTGGTGAAATTCGGACCCTTCGCCGCGAAAGGCAGTGTCCTTCAGGCCATAGAGTTCCGAGCGCAGGGTGACATCAATCTGCCCACTGGACACGGGGCGGATGTTCGGCGTGACCTTGAAGGCCAGATCCTGGGCATAGCGGGCCGCGATATCCCAGAACCCCAGGCGGCTGGTCCAGGACAGCCAGAGGGCCGAGATGGAATAGGCCCCGCGCCTGTTGGCCGGAACGGCGGCGATACCGGTCGCGCCATCATCGGTTCCCGACATCTTGAACGCGACCTGCCGTCCAAGATCGTCATCCAGTTCCAGCCGCGCGTCCAACACCCCCCCATGTGCGGGCGAGGGGCCGTCAAGATGCGCGACAAACCGTGCCGGTTCACCCGCGAAGGTCTCCGCAGGGCCCGTTACCGCCGGCGAGACTGACCGCGACCCGACGCTGATCAGCAGATCCAGTCCCGCAATGCCCAGAACGCCTGCCCACAACACGATGACGATGGCCTGGGGCAGCGCCGGTACCGACAGTACCAGTACGCTGAACGCCAGGATCGCCGCCGCGGTGACAAGGAACAGGCGCGAAGGGCGCATCAGCGCGGTGCCTCGGTCCGGTTGAGGATGTTTGCGAGGATGTCGTCAGACCCGCGCCCCTCGATCTCGGCCGTGGGGCCGGGGACTATGCGGTGCCTCAGTGCAGGCGCGATCAGCGCCTGAACATCGTCGGGAATGGCATAGTCGCGGCCATCCAGTGCTGCACGGGCCCGGACCGCGCCCGCGATGGCGTCCGCCGCCCGGGTCGAGGCGCCGTGCCGGACCTCGGGGTCGGTCCGGGTCGCCTGCACCAGGTCCAGGATATAGCGCAGGATGCTGTCATCCAGCCGGATCCCGTCGATCAGGTCGCGTCCGGCGCGCAGTTGATCCGCGCTCAGCACGGGTTCCACATCCGCCTTGCGGGCGTTGTGGTCCAGCGCCTGGGCGGCGTGGCGGCGCAGGATCTCCATCTCGGCCTGGTCATCGGGGAAGGTGATCAGCACCTTGAACAGGAACCGGTCGAGCTGTGCCTCGGGCAGGGGATAGGTGCCCTGTTGCTCGATCGGGTTTTGCGTGGCCACGACGAAGAAGTCGTCGCCCAACGGATAATCCGTCCCATCGATGGTGGCGATGCGTTCCTGCATGACCTGCAACAGTGCTGCCTGGGTCTTGGGCGGCGCGCGGTTGATCTCGTCAGCCAGCAGAATATCGGTGAACACGGGCCCCTTGGTCAGGTTGAACCGCGAGGCGGCAAAATCGAAGATGTTCACCCCCAGCACGTCGCCCGGCATAAGGTCCGGGGTGAACTGGATTCGGCCATAGGCCATATGCATGGCCGCCGCCAGGCTTTGCGCCAACAGTGTCTTTGCGGTTCCCGGCGGCCCTTCCAGCAGGCAGTGCCCGCGCGCAAACAGCGCCACGATCAACAGATCGACGACATCGTCCTGGCCATGGACCGCCTTGCCGATCTCGGTCCGCATCGCGGTGGCAAGCCGCTCAAATCCTTGCAAATCCATCCAATACCCTTTCGGCCTCTCGTTCAAATGCGTCGACCCGCGCCAGCATCTGGGACACACCCGGGCCCGCGGCCGGGGACAATGCGGCCAGTGCGGCGTCGGTGAAAGATGCGGCGAGGTCCGGATCCCCGCCCCTCAGGTGTTCCGACAACGCGGTCAGCGGGTCTGACCGGTTGCTGCGCGGGCCAAGAACCAGGTCTGCGATCTCGGCCAGGCGGGCGGTGACATGCACCTCGATCAGGCGCCGATCGTGGCCCGTCCGGCGCAGCAGTCGCGCCTTTGCCGCTAGGCTGACCCCGCGCGAGGCCAGGATCGTGTCGTCGAACACGATGCGCGGCGGCCCGAACCTGCGCCACGCGCGCCACAACGCCAGCCCGAACAGTGCGCCCAGCCCAAACCAGAGCAGACTGAAGGGATAGGCGAAAAACCGCATCAGATCAGACCACTGGCGTTTGCGCGGCGGGGCGCGTTGTTCCATCACGAACACCGCGTCGGTGGTGTCCACAATGACCGGTGCATCGTCGGCAAGCCGCGCCACGATATCCTTGGCGACCAGCGCGTTGTCGCCCAGCATCAGGCCGTGAGTGTTCATCAGATCCGGGTCCGAAAGCACATGGAAGGGCGGCCCATCCGTCTGCGAACAGCGGATCAGCAGGTGGCCGCCCGCGCCCGAGATGACCGGCGTACACCGGCTGGCCAATGTGTCGGGGAACAGCTGGGCGGCATAGAGCACGATGGTTTTACCCCCGTCCACACGGATCCGGGTAACGGGTTGTCGCGGCCGCAACAGGTCGCCGCGAAACACATCCGCAACGGCATCCGCGGCCTGATCGGTCGGCAACAGAAGGCTTTCGTGGGCGTATCCCGAATGGCGCACCGCGCGGGTCCATTTCGGCAGGATCACCAGGGTCGGAAGCCTTTGCAGCTTGGTCTCGAACACGCCGCGGCTGATATCCCGTTCGGTTCCGGTGGCCAGATAGTCCTCGCGCGTTTCGGGGCGTTCGAACACTTGCGTCAGGTCAGTGTCCTGCACGGGCAGAATGCGCAGGCCGATATCGGGGTCAACGACGGGAAACGGCGCGGCATAGCGCGTCTCGATCCCTTCGGATTGCAGCCAGGCAATCAGGCCCTGATGCCCCATGGCCGAGCGTTCCAGCGGGCGTTCACGATCCCCGAACAGGTAAAAGGCAAAGGCCAATCCGACCACCAACAGGCCGAACAGGCCCGCATATTCCGCGATCTGCCCTCCGCCGGGGCTGTTGGCCCCTGCTGTGCTCATTGCGGCTGCTCGCCCAGTATGCGGCCGGCGCGGGCCAGACAGTCGTCCCAGGTGTCACGCGCCAGCGGACGACCGCCGAACTGCACCAGTTCTTCGGCCATCACGATCATCCGCAGATCGCGCAGATGCGGCCAGGATCGGGGTAGGCGCCGCAGCAGGTCCCGTGCGGTTTCCGATCGCCCGACCCGCATGTCGTTCTGTTGCGCGGCAGCGGGCAGCAGCGCCTCGATCAGTTCGACGATTGCGGCCTCGGGATCGGCAGCGTGGCGCAATCGTGCCAGCAGGCCGACCTCGGGCTGCGCGCCGGGTGCGGCGGAAGTATCGGCCGAGGTCTGGCGGATACGTTGCGGATTGCGCGGCGCCCGCAGATCGCGCAGCAGACCACCCCGGGTGACAACCAGCACGACGACAGCGATCAGTGCCAGGATCAGCAGGGCGCGGCTGACATTGACCGGGGTCTCGGACGGCGCCTCGGCGGTCTCGGTTTCGGGCGGCTCGTAGGGCGGGGCACCGTCCATGGGGATCTCGCCCGTCAGCCTGTCGATGTAGATCAGGTCGCGCTGTAGGCGGCTGAACCGCGTGACGGCACCATAGGCGTCGGATGTTTCGAGATCGAAGCCTGTGATCCGGGGCGGAGTGCCGTCGGCATCCTGACCCTGGGCCTGACCCTGGGCCTGGGCCCCTACGGCGCCAACCGTCAGGCACAGCCCGACGAGAATTCCAAGGATGTCTCCTGCCCGCAAGACACTTGCCCCGCCATTGTTTCGTACCTCAAACCTATTCGGGGCATTGAGGCGTTTTCAAGACATCCTGTCCGCAGGCAGACCCCGGGCCGTTCAGGCGAAGGCGTCCGGTTTCAGTGCCCGTGCGACGTGATCCAGAACGCCGTTGACCAGCTTGGCCTCGCGCCCGTCGGGAAAGAATGCCTTGGCGACGTCGACGAATTCGGTGATGACCACCTTGGGTGGTGTATCTGTTGCGATCAGCTCGGCCGCGGCGGCGCGGAACAGCGCCCGGATCGTGGGATCAATCCGCTTGATCGGCCAGCGTTCGACCAGCGCCTGATCCGTCACCTGATCGATGCGCGCCTGCCGGTCGACGGCGGTGTTCAACAAGGTCCGGAACAGGTCCGGATCGCCCTCGGCCATGACATCGCCGTCCAGATCCTCGCCAAACCTGTGGGTTTCGAATTCCTTCTGGACGTCCAGATAGCTGCTGTCCGAGGCCTCCATCTGGAACAGGGCCTGGGTGGCGAACAGCCGGGCCGCGGATCGCATGCGTCGGGCCTCGGCCACCTGATCCTTGCGCGCGCTCATGCGGTCGCATCCCCGCCCTTGGCCATCAGGATTGATCCCTCGGGCATAGCGGGCGACGTGCG
>CAYWND010000120.1:0-7570 GCA_964459085.1 uncultured Oceanibium sp.
GCGGTTCCAGTACATTCAAGAGAACGCGCGGTTCGTGGAGGAGGTGGATGTTTAGCGCCTTGATAATTTAATGTATGTATATTAATTACGAGTGGGACGAGGCCAAGCGCCAGGACACCCTGACCACGCGCGGCGTGGACTTCGCCGCCATGGCCCGTTTCGACTGGACCACGGCGCTGGTGCTGGAAGACACCCGCGCAGACTATGGGGAACCTCGGTTCCGCGCCCTGGGCCTGATCGATGACAGGCTTTTCGCGGTCGTCGTGACGCCACGGGGCGACGCGCTGCGGGTCATCAGCCTCAGAAAGGCGAATGCAAGGGAAAGACGACGATGGCAAAACGCATGAAACCCACCCGGCCCGATGCCGACAACCCGGAATGGACGGCTGACGATCTGGCCCGCGCCCGCCCCGCGTCCGAGATCCCTGCCCTCGCCCCCGTCACCCGAGGCCGCCCACCCCTGCCCGAAGACCAGCGCAAACAACGCGTCACGATCTACCTGGATCGCGACGTGGTCGGCAAACTGAAAGAAGGCGGCAAAGGCTGGCAAACCCGCGCCAACGAAAGACTGAGGGAGGTGTTGGGGTTGTAGGATAGGAGTGGGTGCAGGTTTAGGGGCTGGTATTGGGGTAAGCGCGAGCCGAGGTTCGAATTCATTCAGGAGAATGCGCGGTTCATGGAGGAGGTGGATATTTGAAATATAAGTCACTTAAAGATCTTTTTTATTTGGAAGGCTTTTCTAGTTGTCTTCTAATTTCAACTTGCATTTTATCGATCTACGAAATCGTACGCATTCGCATCGCAGAAAACGACTGGTATGCCTCGCCGTATTTTTTGTTACCTCCCGCTGCATTGGGCGCATATGTTGCCTTCAAGAGTATGCGGATTCAGGTACTTGCGACAATTGAGATAGAAGAAAAGGCGCGGGAAAGACGTGAAAGAGCCTCGAAGGCGGCGGTGTCAATCGCAACCTCCAAACTGATGCGACTTAGTGAAAACACCATTCGGTGGCACTTTATCGCAGGTGTAGGGCTTGACCCTTGGGAGGAATATGAGGCTGAACTGGTGGTCCTCAACGACTGTATCAAAAACGTTGATGAGACTAGCGGAAATCGCCTTCTTGGTATCGTACGCACTTACCAAGTTCTGCATGCACGGATGCGATCAGCGAATGGGGAGGAACGGGACAGAGCGATTGGTCTCGCTGTTAAGCATGGCTACTATGAACATTGGTCCAGCGCTGTTAATTGGGCTGTATTTCGTGCGAGGCTAGAACAGGTTTTAGTGTACGTTAGAAGCGACGATCAACCAATATGCAGCACACCAGTCAATCAGCGTGTGGAGAGCCAGTTTTTCGACTTTGTGAACTTTTGGGACGACTACCCACAACTTAGGGAAATTATAGATATTAGATCTGGGCAGGATTTTTTCGAGAAGTATTAGCGCGTCTAAGTCTAGACACGAACGTTGAATTTGCGCATCGCTCAGCATCATTTTCGTGCGGAGACACATCGTATACGCCGATCAGTATGGCTAGCGCGAACACGTGGCGTGGATCTGCTCTTTACGCATGATGAGCACTCACTTTGTGGGCGACAAGGCGGTTCACAATGGTGGACAGAAAGGCCCACCGCTCACACCTGCTCACACTACATATCCTGCAATTCCTACCACTTACCTCCCTGCTCAACCTTGAGCAGGGGGGCTGATACCCGCCTCAACGGCGCGTGAGCACCCCCTGCGAATGCAGCCACCTCCCCCGCGCTGTCCCGGGCTTGACCCGGGACCTCTGACAGGCACCCGCCCTGCAGATTGAACCGCTCCCCCTGTCCTTCCGACCCATGGTCAGGAAAACGGAAGGACACGCCCCATGAAGACGCTCACATTCCTCGCCCTGATCGCCGCGACGCTGGCTGGCCCCGCGCTGGCCGAGCGCACGACATCCTCGAAGGTCAAGATCATCCCGCCCGGCGCGATCGGCAAACCCGTCCTCCCCGAGGCCGGAAAAAAGAACTACAACATTCTCCGCCCCGACCTGATCCCCGCCTTCGCCAAGTTCAACAACACCGGCGGCGCGACGGTCTGCGTCAAGAACATAGGCACGAAGAAATCCGAGGCGCATCAGGTCGAGACCGACGTCGTTCTTCTCCACAAATGGGGTGAGAAGACCCAGATCAAGGGATCGATCGTGATGTTCCCGCCGATCCCCCCTGGCCAGAAATTCTGCCTGGCCGTCGACGTGCCGACAGGGATGCTCGTCCCGTCCGATACCAAACCGGCAACCCTGGTCTGGGTGATCCCCAAGGCCAGCGAATCCGACACCACGAACAACCGCCGGACCTTTGTGACCTACAAGCTCTCCGGCCCGCCGGTGAAGCTCGGCTGGAACTAGGCCGACACCCGATCCCGTGCCGCGTCCTGTTTTCCGGTCGCAGGCACCAGCGTGCCCGCCTTTGCCCAGGCCCCCGGCGCGGCATGCCGGAACAGACCGCCTCGTGCTGCCCGGCCCAGACCAGACAGGTCTGGTGCCAGATGCCGATCTTGCCGCAGCTGTCCTTCATGCGGCGGTTGAACTCGGCCCAACAGGGCCGGTACGCCTTGACCGGGGCCTAGGCTTTGCCACCTCCCCCCGCGCGGTCCCCGGCTTGACCCGGGACCTCTGACCGACGCCCGCCCCCTAGATTGAACCGCACCCCCTACCCCTCCGACCCACGACTATTGCATGAACAGGAGACCCACATGATCCGCACTCTCGGATTTGCCGCAGCAACCCTCGCCACCCTTCTCGGCCTGGCCCCCACCGCCGATGCCGGGCCGGGCAAGCGCCTTGCCACCGCCGCGGACCGGGCCGAGGCCGTTGCCGCCCTCAAGGCCCGCCGGTCCGCCCGCATGCCCGGCCCCAAGGTCCTTGCCCCTGGCAAGCCGTCGTCGCCGATCCCCTACCCGTCTTGTCCCACGGGCTGGACTGTCAAGCAAAAGGGGGCCGCGATCTTTACCTGCTATCACGACACGATCGGCATGTACGTTGATATGAACCAGACCTATGCCCAGGGCTTTGACTGCCTGCCGGGGTCCTATTGGAACACCAACGCATCCGTCAGCTATTCCGAACAGGCCAATTCGAACCCAAATGGCCCGCAGCTTTATCGGATCCGCTGGACCTGCACCAAGAACAGCTGAAGCCGCCCGATCAGCGCGGGCCGTGTCAGGCAAACCCGCGCCATTGGCCCCCTTTTAGGGGATCCAGGCGACCGTTGTTTTCAGGAACCGCTGGCGGATCTGGCAGCCGTCGGTGGTGATGGCGGTGACCTTGCTGTTGATATCCTCGATCGCCTCGGCCCGGTCGGGATCAAAGGTGACCTCGTAGTCCACCACGCGGGCGGGTGCGGGCGCGGGATCGATGATCTGCATCATCGGCACCAACTCTCCCTCGGCCTTGATTGCGGTCACAGGCGAGATGCCGTTGACGATCCACCCCGCAGTCGGCGGCACCGAGGTGATCTCGACCGACCAGGCCCGCACCGTTGTGATCCCGGCGTATTCCTTGGCGTCGATGGCCACCTGAGGCGGTCGTGGCGCGGGAAAGACGTCGATATGGGGATCGTTGTCCGGGTCGGGCACGGCCCGCATGTTCAGCCGCCCTTGCGAGGACGGGACATAAAAGAAATGTTCGGTCTCGTTGTCGCCCTCGTCCGTCTCGCCCACGGTCAGGCCCGCGTCGGTGACCAGCGTCTCTTTGTACAGTCCGCAATCCAGGACCGAGGGGTTGGCGGGCGGCGGCGGGCCGACGCAATCGGGACCGGGGAAGGTGAACGTGATGTCGACCTCCTGCCCCGGGGCCAGCGCGGGCCCGGTGGTCGTGCAGGTGAAATAGATGAACCGCGGGTCGGCCGGCACCTCGACCCATTCCCAACGGGTCGGGTTCACGGCCTCGAACTTCATCCGCTCCACCGTTTCCGTGACGGTGTAGCCGGCCGAGACGGCCAGGGCGCCTGTGTTGGTCAGCGTCCGGGTGATCGTGATCGGCAGCGCGCCCGAGGCCAGGATGTCCACCGGCGCGTCGATCCCGAACCCCTCGACCTCGATCTGGTCAGCCGGGGCCGGCAGGTAGGTCTTGGGATCGTCCGTCCAGGCCAGGTTGCAGGCGGCCAGGAATAGGGCAGCGATGATAACGAGGGGGGTTCTGCGCAACATGACGGGTCCTCCGAAACAAAGGCGGCCGGGCCTGCGCACGCACACCCGGGATCGCGGGAACGCAGCGCCAGCCTACCCCAAATCCCGCCACGTGTCGAAACCCCTCAGCCCGGGTCCGCGGTCACGTCTTCCCCATAGAGCCAGTCGAACCCGGCCAGCAGCCGTCCCGGCGCGACACCCGACACCGCCCCCAGCCCCAGATGCAGGGCCGCCCGAACCAGCGGATTGCGCTGGTGATAGACAACCGCATTGCGCTGCGAGGCGCGCTGCACCCGGGTCGTGCGGGGCTTGCGCGCAGCCTCGTAGGCGAGCAGCGCTGCAGGGATCCCGTCACCCCGGTCCAGGCAACGGCCCAACACCCAGGCATCCTCGATCGCCATCCCCGCCCCCTGGGCCAGAAATGGCAGCATCGGGTGGCAGGCGTCCCCCAAGAGGACAACACGCCCGTCGCTCCAGCGCGGCAATTCGGGATGCGAGAACAGCCCCCAGACCAGCGGTGCCTCCACAGCGCCCAACAAGGGCTCAACCGGCCGCGCCCACCCCGCGAATCGGGCCCGCAACGCATCCACGTCGCCAGGATGGGACCAGCCTTCGGCGGTCCAGTCGTCCCGCTCTTCGACCGCCACAAGGTTCCACAGGCTGCCCTGACGCAGGCGATACGCCACCAGATGCGCGCCCGGCCCCATATAGACACTGACACGTGCGCCCAGATCCGGGTCTGGCAGCGCCGCGGCGGGAACCAGTGCGCGCCAGGCGACCTGACCCGTGAACTCCGCCACCGCACCCGGCACCAGCCGCTGACGCAGGCCCGAGCGTACGCCATCGGCCGCAACGACCACATCCGCATCCAGGGTTTCGGGGTCCTCCACCTCGGACCCCAGAGCGATCTCGACCCCCTGCTGGGTCACCGCGCGGCCCAGGATGCCTGCCAGATCTGCGCGGTGGATCTGGACATAGGCCGCGCCGTGACGCGCCGCGACGGTTGCCCCCATCGGCACCGTTGCGACCACGCGGCCCGATCGGCCGTTGCACAAGGCCACGCGGTCGGGCCGCGCACCATGGGCCAGGACCTCGGTCGCCACCCCCAGCCCGTCCAGAACCTTCATACCGTTGGGCCCCACTTGCAGCCCCGCGCCAACCTCGCCCAATTCGGCGGCGCGTTCGTGAACCGACACCTCCCAACCCAGCCGCGCAAGGCGCAGCGCTGCCGCCAGGCCGCCGATCCCCGCGCCAACGATCGCCGCGCGCCTAGCCTGCATCGCGGTGCTTGTCCAATGCCGCGAATATGTCGTCCGTATCCGCGCCATCCGCAGGAATCTGTCCCCTTGGGGCGGGATCGACCCCGGAAAACCGCGGCGCCATCGCCGGCTGGTCGATCCCGTCGCGCCGCGCCAACGCCCCTCGGGCGGCGTTGTGCGGATCCGACATGACCTCGTCATGGCCCAGCACCGGCGCGACACAGGCATCCGTGCCGGCGAAATGCGCGGCCCAGTGATCGCGTGTCTGGCTACGGAACCGCGCCGCGATCCGATCCGCCTGGGCCGCGTGGCACCGCACATCATGCTGCGGCCCGTGGGCCTCGGGCGCGATCCCCAGCCCTTCCAGCAGGGCCGCATGAAACTGCGGCTCGATCGCGCCAACGGCGACGTATTTTCGATCGGCAGTCTCATAGCACCGATAATAGGGCGCACTGCCATCCAGCATGTTGCCCCCCCGCGCCGGGGCCCACCGACCGGCAGCCGCCCAGCTGTGGATCATCCCCATCATCGAACTGACGCCATCGCAGATCGCCGCATCGACCACCCGTCCCTGCCCGGTTCGCGCAGCCTCGATATGCCCCGCCAACAGCCCCATCGCCAGAAACAGGGACCCGCCGCCGAAATCGCCCAGCAGGTTCAGCGGCGGCGCTGGTGGGCGGTCCGCGGGTCCCATCGCCGCCAGTGCCCCGGTGATCGCCAAATAGGTAATATCGTGGCCGGCCATCCGGGCATAAGGCCCCTCTTGCCCCCAGCCGGTCATCCGGCCATAGACCAGTGCGGGGTTGCGCGCCTGGCAGGCCTCGGGGCCCAGCCCCAGCCGTTCCATCACGCCGGGCCGATGCCCCTCGATCAATACATCCGCCCACGCGGCCAGATCCAGCGCCGCATCACGCCCTTCGGTGCATTTGAGGTCCAGCACGATGGACCGCTTGCCGCGCCGCTCGACGCTGGTCTCCAGCGAGACCTCGGGGCGCGCCGGGCGATCCACCACGATCACATCCGCCCCCATATCCGCCAGCAACTGCCCGCAATAGGGGCCGGGACCGATCCCGGCAAACTCGAGCACCTTCAACGTGGAAAGGGGGGCAGAGGTCATGGCAAAAGAAAAGGGGCCCGAAGGCCCCCGATCAAGCAAAAACTGCAATCGCTCAATCGTCGCGATGCACCCGTTCCTTGCGTTCGTGACGTTCCTGCGCCTCAAGGCTGAGGGTCGCGATGGGCCGCGCGTCCAGACGCTTCAACGAGATCGGCTCGCCCGTATCCTCGCAATAGCCATAGCTGCCATCCTCGATCCGGCGCAGGGCCGCGTCGATCTTGGCCACCACCTTGCGCTGCCGGTCGCGGGTCCTCAGCTCCAGCGCGCGATCAGTTTCCTCGGACGCGCGGTCGGCCACATCGGGAATGTTCCGCGTGCCTTCCTGCATGCCTTCGATGGTGTGTTTGCTTTCTTCCAGGATCGCCGCCTTCCAGGCCGTCAGCTTGTTCCTGAAATAGGCGAGTTGCCGATCATTCATGAAGGGTTCGTCTTCCGCCGGGCGATAGTCGCTGTCGAAATTCGTTTCAGCCTTCATTCGATTGCCACCCCTTTTTGTCATCGCGCGATCCCTGGCCGTGTCTGGCACCCCTGGACCGTCACCCGCTGCTCTTTCGAGCGTCCGTTTACTGCGATTCCCACCCCTTGTCACCCAGAACTTGCGTGAACGCCTTTGAATTATCCTGCGAAAACATTAAGGCTTTTTTGGGAATCGAGCGGCAGGCAAAGGGAAATGCGGTTTCAGTCAACAAAGGATTACATCGCGACCGAGGATCTGACGGTTGCGGTCAACGCGGCGATCACGCTGGAGCGTCCTCTGCTGGTCAAGGGCGAGCCTGGCACGGGCAAGACCGAGCTTGCGCGGCAGGTGGCCGAAAGCCTGGGCGCGCCAATGCTGGAATGGTCCATCAAGTCGACAACCAAGGCGCAGCAGGGCCTTTACGAATACGACGCGGTCAGCCGCCTGCGTGACAGCCAGCTTGGCGATGCGCGGGTCAGCGACATCGCCAACTACATCAAGCGCGGCAAGCTGTGGGAGGCGTTCGCCGCCGACCGCCGCGTGGTGCTGCTGATCGACGAGATC
>CAYWND010000121.1:0-7421 GCA_964459085.1 uncultured Oceanibium sp.
GTGAGCAGTGTGGCGGGCAGGAAGAACGCAGCGCCGATCGCCATCAGCATCCAGAACTGGAGGTGCTGCGGCAGCGCGGGGACCTACAACCTGATGCAGCCCGAGATCTCGGGCCAGTTGAAAGACCGTAAGGTACAAACGCTGGAGGCGTTGGAAACCGAGGTCATCGCAGCCGGAAATATCGGGTGCATGATGCAGATCGGGGGCGGCACCGGCATCCCGGTCGTTCACACGGCCGAGTTGCTGGATTGGGCGACCGGCGGCCCGGTCCCGCGCCGTCTGAAGGCATCCTTTGCGGCCGAGGCGACTGCCGCCGAGTGACTACCCTTGTGTGATCTTGATCCGGCGGGCCGTTGCCTTCTCGGCAGCGGCTTTCGGGATCCTGATCGTCAGCACGCCGTTTTTCATCCCTGCCGCGATCCTGTCGGGGGTCGCGTCCTTGGGCAGCCGAAAGCTGCGTTGAAACATGCCGTAGGTGCGCTCCGAGAAATAATAGGACTTGCCTTCACGCGTGTCCTCCGACCGCTTCTCGCCCTTGATCTCCAGCACATTGCCGTGAACCGAGACGGCGATATCGTCCTCGGCCACACCGGGCAGTTCGACCACGATTTCATAACAGTCTTCGTCCGCCGCCGCTTCGGAGGCGGGCGCGAACCAGTCCGCGATGCGTGTGGAAAGGCCGCGCAAAGGGGTTTGAAGGTCGGGCCACCAGCCCGCAGTGTGGGATTTTTCGACCATGTCCGGATCCTTTGGATGTGACTCGTTATGGTCGATCCTGCCAAGATGCCGGGATGCTGGCATTGACCGGGATCAAGACGGGCAGATCGGCAAGCAGTGCAAGATTTGGGGTGCGGAAGATCGCGATGCTGGAATATGTTGGGATTTTTCGGCCACTTGCCGTGAATTCACCACAATTGGGGCTTGGGTTCGCCCCGCTTTCACGGCTAGTCTCTGGCCATGTTTCGGTGGCTTGTCATTGCGGCATTTGTGGCGGCTGCGCTTCCAGCGCAGGCGGAGGAAGATGCACAGCTCAAGCGCCTGACCCGCGCGGACGAGGCCAAGGCGTGGCAGGCGGTTGGACGGCTAGACCTTGGCTCCACCGGATTTTGCACCGGCGCGCTGATTTCGGAACGTCTGGTTCTGACCGCGGCGCATTGCGTCTACAATCGGCGCACGGGCGTTCAATTGGACCCCGAGACGATCACGTTCAAGGCGGGGTTGCGCAATGGCCGAGCCTCGGCCAGCCGTACCGGCCGCCGCCTGATCGTGCACGAGGATTACGTCTTTGACGACAAGGACAAAATGCGGCGCGTCGCGACCGACGTCGCGCTGATCGAACTTGATCGTCCGATCCGCGACGCGTCGATTGTCCCGTTCGACTGGGACGAAAAACCCCGCAGGGGCGACCGGGTAATGGTCGTTTCCTACGCCGCGGGGCGCGAGAATGCCCCGTCGTTGGAAAACGACTGCAAGATGCTGGATGGGCGCGCGAATGTGCTGGTCTACACCTGCGATGTCGACTTTGGTGCGTCTGGCAGCCCGGTCTTCGTGATGTCTGACGCAGGCCCCCGGATTGCCAGCGTGATGTCGGCCATGGCGCAATGGCGCGAGAGAAACGTCAGTCTTGGTGCTTCGCTTGGGCCGCCCCTTAACAATCTGCTTCAGCGTCTGGCGGTGACCGATCCGGTATTCCGGTCTGTGACATCAACCGCCGCCACCAAGCGGCGAAGCATTGCGGACCAGCTGGGCCGCCGCCCCCCGCGTATCAAATCCGGATCGTTGCCGCAGATCACGCGCTAGCGGGCGTTACCTCCTGAATTTGCTATGAAAAGTATTGGGCCCGACCAATGGGTTGTCCTGGGTCTTGAACCCCGAAACCTCTCTGACCATATGAACGGTGTCGGGCGCCACATTTGGGTCCGGCGACGAACCGGGGCCTGTCCCGTTGGAAGGTCCCTCAAGCATGAGCAATCGCTTCTGAAGGAGGATGCACACCTATGCGCACCTACGATTTTTCCCCGCTTTATCGCTCCACCGTCGGTTTCGACCGCCTGGCCAATATCATGGACCAGGTCCTGACCAATGATGGTCCCAGCCAGAGCTATCCGCCCTACAATATCGAGAAAACCGGTGAGGATGCCTATCGCATCACGCTGGCCGTGGCTGGCTTTGGTGATGGCGATCTGAATATCGAGGCCCGCGACGGCCTGCTGGTCGTGTCTGGTAAGAAATCGGCCGAAGACGGCGACGAGCGTACCTATCTGCATCGCGGCATCGCGAACCGCGCGTTTGAGCGTCGGTTCCAGTTGGCCGACCACGTCCGTGCGACCGGGGCTGTGACCGAAAACGGCCTTTTGCATGTGGATCTGGTTCGTGAAGTGCCCGAAGCCCTGAAGCCGCGTCGGATCGAGATTGCCACCGCACCGGCAATCGAGGCGAAGGCCACAAAGAAGCGCGCGAACTGATCACCCGCCTGCCATGCATGTCAAAGCCCCGCTAAACTGGCGGGGCTTTTTGTTATCAGGCGGAGACTGCCTGCGGCAGTCGAGTCCTTGAGTTTCAGCACCGCCTTGCGGCAGTGCCGAAACGGTTTGCGCCCCGCATCTAGCGCGCGACCTTGGCCAGCCGTACAAGTTCCATGAACCCGGCGCGGTAGCCGAACGGATCATCGCCGCGTGCGCCGCTGGCCAGCACCAGAGCGTCGTCATAGGTCCAGCCGCTGATTTCGGTTGATCCGCGCAGCAGCTCGCCAAATCCGGCGACCGCCGCGGCAAAGCGGGTCTCGGCCGCGGGGATATCCGCGCGGTCCGGCAGGACCGGTGTTTCGATCAGGGTCGAGCGGTCCTCGCCCGGACGTTTATAGCGCAGCTTGAGGAATGCGTATTCCTGGCTGGTGTCGCGGGCCTGTTCAGCCTGGGCATACCGCAGGTCGGACAGCCGTTCGGCGGGCGAGCCCGTGGGCGTGACCTCGTAGAGTGCGGTGACGGTGTGTCCCGCCCCGATCTCGCCAGCATCCACGGCATCGTTGTTGAAATCCTCCCGGTTCAGCGCGCGTGTCTCGTAGCCGATCAGGCGATATTCGCTGATCTGGGCCGGGTTGAACTCGATCTGGATCTTGACGTCCCCGGCAATCGGGAACAGCGCGCCCGACGCCTCTTGGACCAGGACTTTCTGCGCCTCGCCCAGCGTGTCGATATAGGCTGCAGTTCCGTTCCCGTTCTGGGCCAGGCTTTGCATGACCGCATCGTTGTAGTTGCCGCGCCCGAAGCCCAGAACCGAAAGGTAGGTGCCGGACTTGCGCTTGGCGGCGATGAAATCCTCCAGCGCTGAAGGGTCGGAAAGCCCGACGTTGAAGTCGCCGTCGGTGGCCAGGATCACGCGGCTGACCTCGCCTGTCGCGGCCATGTCTTCGGCCACCTGATAGGCCTGTTGCAGCCCGGCCTGCCCGGCCGTTGATCCGCCTGCGGACAGGTGGTCCAGCGCGCCCAGAATCCTGGACCTTTGCGATGCATCCGTCGGCTCCAACGCCAGGCCCGAACTGCCCGCATAGGTGACGATGGCCACCTGATCTTCGGGACGTAGGGTGTCCAGAAGCAATCCAAAAGACCTCAGCAGCAGCGGCAGTTTCGCCGGGTCGTTCATTGACCCGGATGTGTCGATCAGGAACACCAGGTTCAATGGCGGGCGTTCGGCGACGGGCAGGTCGTAGCCCTGGATGCCGATATGCAACAGCTGCGTGTCCGGGTTCCACGGTGTGGGTGCCACGGACACCGAGGTTTCAAACGGCGTGTCGAGGCTTGCCGGCGCGCGGTAGTCATAGTCGAAATAGTTGACCATCTCCTCGATCCGGACGGCGGCCTTCGGCGGAAGAAGTCCTTGGGTGAGCGATGAACGGACAACGGAATAAGAGGAGGTGTCCACATCAATCGAAAATGTGGACACGGGGTCGTCCACGACCCGCTTGAGGCTGGAGATCTGGGTCTCGGGATAGCGTTCGGTATCGCTTTCGGGTTGGGCGATGATCGGCTCGGGCGCAGGCAGCGCTGCGATGGCCTCGGCCTCTTCTGCCAGGATGTCGCCGTCAGCGAAGCTGTCATTCGCAATTGCGGGCGCCAGGTTCCGGCGTTCCCTGCGCTGAGCGCTTGCGTCAGGCGACACCAGCCCCGACAGGCTTTGTGCGGATTGCTGGGGCATTGATGCCGCTTGCTGACGTGTCAACGGGGTGGCCCGGTTTGCGGGCGCTGGTTGCGGCGGGCTGGCTGGCGCAAGCGCCGTCCCGACCTTGGGTTGCGCAGGCGAAGTTTCGCTTGCAGTCATGTCGTCAAGTTCGGTTGTCCCGCTGATCTGCAGTGGCCCCGTATCCAGAATGTCGCGGCCGTGCTGGCTGGTCAGTGCCACGGCTATGGCAATCGTGGCGATGGCAGACGTGCCCATCAGGAAGCGAGGGGCAAAGAGTTTCTCGGTCATGGCATGCAGTCCTTTCCAGATACCCGACTTGTGTGGTCGGTCGGAGATAGGACGTGCCCGAGCCTTGGTTCCTTGGGTGTGTGCCTCGAAATTTTCGCGGGCTGTCGCGATTGCACGCGCGCGCGCGCTTTCGTCCACGGGCGCGACATGCGCTTTCAGAGCGGCTTTCAGATCGTCGAGCGGGTCGGTCATCTACGTGGCCTCCTTTGCGGCCATATCCTTTAGTCGGCGGCGGATCTCGGACATCCGCCAGCTGACAGTGCCTTCGCTGACCCCGAGCGCCTGGGCGGCGTCTGAATGCGTCATGTCCTCGCCCAGGACCAGCGCGGCGGTCTCGCGCAGATCACGGGGCAGGGCGCCCATGGCCTCTTGCAACCAGGTCAACTGCGCCTGCGCCTCGGCGGTTTCGGCCCGGCGCATCTGCTCAACCTCGCCCCAATTGGCCGCGGCCCTTTCGTGCGTGGCCTGGCGGCGATGGCGGTCCCGGGCTGCATTGACCGTGACGCGGTGCAGCCATGTCGAAAACCGCGCCTCGTGGCGAAAACTTTGCAGTTTGCCGGGCAATGCCGCGCAGATGTCCTGGGCAAGATCTTCGGCCTCGGCGCGATGGCCGGTGATTGTCCAGGCCACGCGAAACACGCGATCATAGTGCCGGGCGACCAGGGTCGAGAACGCCTCGGCATCGCCGGAAAGGGACCGCTGTACCAGGGCGGCGTCTGTAGGTTCCATGCGCATGGTATCCTGTTGGACGCGAGCCTAGGCCTGATCCTTGGCAATGAGGAGAATTTTTTCGCGGCGGCGACGACATCGGGAGCGGCTTTGCGGCAGCGCCCAGAAAGGTGGCTGAATTAAATGAACGATAGTTCAATTTTGGGGGTTTACGCGCGAAATTATGTTGCTACCTTGGGCTTCAGCAAGGAAGAATGGTGCTTGAGATCGGAGCAATCCGACGGCACGGGCCGGGCGGACCGGCGAGACGGGAGGTCAAGCGATGGCCACGCAGGTGTCTGCGGGTGAATTGAACACGTTCCCCAAGCTTCTTGCGCGCAATGTCGCGCAGTATGGGGGCCAACCCGCCTATCGCGAGAAAGAGTTCGGCATCTGGCAGAGCTGGACCTGGTCCGATGCTGGTGATGACATTAAAGCTATCGCCAAAGGTTTGATTGGCCTGGGCCTGATGCCTGGGGAGCATGTAGCGATTATCGGTCGCAATCGGCCCCAGCTTTATATGTCGATGGTTGCGGTCCAATCGACCGGTGCCATCCCTGTTCCGGTATACCAAGATGCGGTTGCTGAAGAGATGGCCTATGTGCTGGACCATTGCGGCGCGCGCATGGTCATTGCCGAGGACCAGGAACAGGTCGACAAAGTGCTGGAGATCCAGGGCCGACTGACCGAGTTGAAGCAGATCCTGTATCTCGACCCAAGGGGCCTGCGCAAATACGACCACACCCACCTGCACAAGCTGGAGGAGGTTGCCGCAGCGGGGCGGGCCAGCGACAACGATGCGGATCTCGCAAAGCGGTCCGAGGCTTTGGATGGAAGCTCGACCTGCGTGATGCTGTACACCTCGGGCACCACGGGCCGCCCAAAAGGGGTGGTTCTGTCGAACGACAATATCATCCTGACCGCCAAGGCCAGTGCCGAGTTCGACAGCCTGAACGTAGACGACAGCGTGCTGGCCTGGCTGCCCATGGCCTGGGTGGGTGACTTCATCTTCTCGATCGGGCAGGCCTATTGGTGTGGATTTTCCGTCTGCTGCCCCGAAAGCCGGGACACGATGTACGAGAACCTGCACGAGATCGGGCCGACCTATTTCTTTGCCCCACCACGCTATTTCGAAGAGCGGCTGACGATCCTGACCATCCGGATGGAGGACGCGGGCGCCACCAAGAAGTGGTTGTTCGACACCTTTATGAACGTGGCCAAACGGGTGGGGCCTGCGATCCTGGATGGCGAGACTGTCAGTGCCAAGGACCGGTTCCTCTATTGGCTGGGCAACATCTTCATCTATGGCCCCGTGCGGTCCCGTGCCGGCATGAGCCGGGTGCGGGTCGCCTATACAGCGGGCGAGGCGATCGGCCCCGAGATCTTCGATTTCTGGCGCAGCCTGGGCATCAACCTCAAGCAACTCTACGGCCAGACCGAGGCCAGTGTCTTCATCACCCAGCAACCCGATGGCGGCGTGCGGCCCGATTGCGTCGGCGTGCCCAGCCCGGGTGTCGAGATCCGGATCGATGACAGCGGCGAGGTGTTCTACCGCTCGCCCGGCGTGTTCCAGGAATACTACAAGAACCCGGAAAGCACGGCCTCGACCAAGGATGCCCAGGGTTGGGTCGCCACAGGCGATGCCGGGTTCATCGAAAAGGACAGCGGCCAGCTGCGGATCATCGACCGGGCCAAGGACGTGGGCAAGATGGCCGATGGCAGCATGTTCGCGCCCAAGTATGTCGAGAACAAGCTGAAGTTCTATCCCAACATTCTGGAGGCCGTGGTCTTCGGGTCTGGCAAGGACAAATGCTGCGCGTTTCTAAACATCCATCTGAACGCGGTGGGCAACGGCGCCGAACGCAACAACATCGCCTATGCTAGTTATCAGGAGTTGGCGGCCCACCCGCAGGTCTACGAAATATTCGAGGGCCATGTGGCCGAGGTGAACGAAAGCATCGCGCAGGACGAGATGCTGTCGGGCTGTCAGATCCACCGCTTTGTGATCCTGCACAAGCAGTTGGATGCCGATGATGGCGAGTTGACACGCACCCAGAAGGTCCGCCGCCGGATCATCGAAGAGAAATACGGCGACATCATCACAGCACTCTACGATGGGTCCGACACCATCTCGACCGAGACGGAAGTGACCTACGAAGACGGCCGCAAAGGATCGATCAAGGCAACACTGGATATCCGCAACGCCAAGCTTGCACCGATCGCGCAAAGGATGGCGGCAGAGTGAT
>CAYWND010000122.1:0-7369 GCA_964459085.1 uncultured Oceanibium sp.
CCTGTTGATGATCGACACTGCGGGGCGGTTGCAGAACCGCAAGGATCTGATGGAGGAGTTGGCCAAGATCGTGCGGGTGATCCGCAAGCGCGACGAGACTGCCCCGCACAACACGCTGCTGGTGCTGGACGCGACCACGGGCCAGAACGCGCTGGAACAGGTGCGCATCTTTCGCGAGGTGTCGGACGTGACCGGCCTGGTGATGACCAAGCTGGACGGCACAGCCAAGGGCGGTGTGCTGGTGGCGCTGGCCGACCGCTTCGGGTTGCCGATCCACGCCATCGGCGTTGGCGAGCAGATCGACGATCTGTCACCGTTTGATCCGCAGGACTTTGCGAACGCATTGACGGGACACGATCTGTGAGGGGCGCGATCGCTGCGGCACTGGTCCTGGCTGTGGCCACGCCGGGGGCCGCGCAGACCAGTGCTGAATGTGCGGCGTTTTGGGATCTGGCGTCGGATCTGGTGGGCCAAACCAGGTCTGCGGGGCCGGTTGACCGCCCGGCGATCCGGGTGGGGCCGGGGGGCTGTGTTGCCAGCGATATCCGTCTGGATGGGGGCCCCCGGACAGAATTCCGGATCGCCCGGATCGCCTGGTCGGGGACCGGCTTTGACCGGATGCTGGCCGATGGTCTGCCGCCGACCAGCCTGAAGGTATCGGCCAAGGGGATCCGGGTCATCCCCCGCACCGGGCAGCCGGTCTTTGACTATGCGTTCGGCAAGCAGTCGATCCGCGGTGCCGTGGATCTGGAGATCGCCGCGTCCTGGGACGCCACGGCAAAGGCGCTCACGCTCGAGACGCTGGAGCTGGACTTTCCGGCCGAGAACCGGATCGGGGTTTCGGCCACGTTAGAGGGCATAGACCTGACCGATCGGGACAGTATCGAGGCCAGTGCGGCGACTGCAGCGATCACCGAAGCCTTTACGCGGATCGAAACCCGCGGCCTGTTTGAATCCTATGTCCTGATGGCGCTGGCCCCCGCGCTGTTGACCGAGGACGAGGATCCGGAAGCGCAGGTTCAGGCCCTGAAGGTCCGTGCGAACACTCTTGTGGGCATCGCGCCGTCGGCGTTGCTGCCGCAGGCGTCAAAGGATGCGCTGCGTAGGTTGATCTCGGTCATGCCCAATCCCAACGGCACGCTGGCTGTGCGCATGACGGCAAGCCCGGGTCTGGGGACGGCGCGGGGGCTGGATCTGTCGCGGAACTTTGTGCCGGACAATTTCGGCGACCTGTGGCGTCTGCTGGACGGGGTCCGGCTGGACGTCAGCTATGACCACGAAAGCCTGGAGTAGTCCGGGCGTGCTGACAGACTGGGTTCTCTCGATCGAGGGCACCGCCGAAGGGCACCGCTGGGCCATGATCCTGGCGCTGATCTCGGCTGCGGCACATGCGGTGTTTGGCGCCTTGCAGAAGTGGCGTTTTGATCCCTGGCTGACGCGCGGGGCGATCGACGCCTTCTATTGCTCGATGGCGCTGCCGGTCGCGATCCTGTTCTTCCCGCCCCCTGATGGCGGGTTTTGGCTGCTGATGGCTGGCGTCTTTGTCATCCACATCGCCTATAAGGTCATCCTGGCCATGGCCTATGAACGCGCGGCCTATACGGTCGTCTATCCTGTGGTGCGCGGCACCGGGCCTTTGGTGACGGTCGTGGGTGCCTGGATCGTCTTTGGCGAGGTGTTCACCCTGACGCAGTGGGGTGGCGTGCTGCTGCTGTCGGGCGGGATCTTTGGCCTGGCGGCCTACAACCTGCGCTATGCCCAGATGGACCGGCGCGTGCTGATCGCGGCCCTGGGGCTTGCGTTCTTCACCGGGATCATCGTGGCGGTCTATACCGTCTATGACGCCTTCGGGATGCGGTCCGTGCCCGATCCGTTCACGTTCCTGGCCTGGTTCTTCGTGGTCGACGGCATGGCCTTTCCCTTCATCGCCCTGCGCCGATGGCGCCGGTTGGAGGTACGCCCCGATCCCACGCCCCTGCTGCTGCGCGGGTTCCTGGCCGCCCTGATCGCCTATCTCAGCTTTGGCTGCGTGATGCTGGCCACGCGGCTGGACAAGGTGGGCGAGGCCGCGGTGCTGCGCGAGACCTCGACTGTATTCGCCGCCGTGATTGGCTGGCTGTTCCTGAAGGAAACCGTGGGCCCGGTGCGCGCCGGGCTGATGGTTCTGATCGCCGCAGGTGCAGTGGTGGTGGAATTCGGTGGCTGAACCGGGTAAGGGCGGGGCATGGACGACAAAGAGATCAATCCGCTTGCAAAAACCGCGCTCGAACTGGGTCCGGTTGCGCTCTATTTCGCGGCCTACTGGTGGTTCAAGGACACACCGATCACCATCGGATCCGAAACCTACAGCGGCATCGTCATCGCTACCGCGATCTTTGTGCCGGTGATGCTGGCCGCCTTGGGGATCAGCTGGGCGCTGACGCGCAGCCTGCCGCGCATGGCCGTCTTTACGGCCATCGTCGTGGTGATCTTTGGCGGGCTGACCGTCTGGTTAAATGACGAGACCTTCACCAAGATGCGCCCCACCGTGGTCTATTCGATCTTTGCCGTGATCCTGGGCATTGGGTTGTGGCTTCAGGGACGCAGCTATCTGCAATACCTGATGGGCGCGATGATGCCGTTGACCGACGAAGGCTGGCAGATCTTTACCCGCAATTGGGTGGTCTTTTTCATCTTCATGGCGATCTTCAACGAATTTGTCTGGCGCGTTCTGGGCGAAGAGGCCTGGGTGTTCCTGGACACGTTCGGCCAGATGATCCTGACCTTCCTGTTTCTGGCCACCCAGTTCCCGCTGTTGCAAAAACACGGGGTGGAGGACTGAGCATGCCGCAGACCCCGGACACGAACCGCCGGTGGGTGCTGGCGCAACGGCCCGCCGGCCTGCCCGACGAAGATACCCTGCGGCTGGAAGTGGGGCCCGTGCCGGTACCGGGTCCGGGGCAAATGTTGCTGCGCACGGCCTACCTGTCGTTGGACCCGTACATGCGCGGGCGCATGAATGACGCCAAATCCTATGCCGAACCGGTCAAGATCGGAGAGGTCATGACCGGCCAGGTCGTGGCCGAGGTCATGGCGTCGAACCTCGACGGGTTTGCGCCGGGCGATTTTGTGCTGAGCATGAGTGGTTGGCAGGATTATGCGCTGAGCGACGGCGACCAGGTCCTGAACCTGGGCCCCGATCCCGAACACCCGTCCTGGGCGTTGGGGATCCTGGGGATGCCCGGCTATACCGCCCATGCGGGCCTGTTGAACATCGGCGCGCCCAACCCAGGCGAGACGCTGGTTGTCGCCGCCGCCTCGGGACCCGTGGGGGCGACGGTGGGCCAGATTGCCAAGATCAAAGGGTGCCGCGTGGTCGGGGTGGCCGGCGGCCCCGAGAAATGCGCCCATGTGGTGGATAACCTGGGCTTTGACGTCTGCCTGGACCACCACGCCGAGGATTTTGCACAGCAACTGGCCGCGGCCTGCCCGGATGGCATCGACATCTATTGGGAGAATGTGGGCGGCAAGGTGCTCTATGCGGTATTGCCGCTGCTGAACGCGTTTGCCCGTATCCCGGTCTGCGGTGTGGTGTCGTGGTACAACCTGACCGGCCTGCCGGATGGCCCGGACATGGGGCCTGCGATCCTGGGGACGATCCTGAAGATGAAGGTCAAGGTGCAGGGCTTCATCATCTATGACAGCTTTCCCGCTAGTGCCTACCAGGCGTTTCGCACCGACATGACGCAATGGCTGGCCGACGGGAAGGTGCAGTACCGCGAACAGGTGGTCGATGGGCTGGAGGCCGCCCCGGCGGCGCTGAACGATGTCCTTCTGGGCCGCAGCTTTGGCAAAGTCGTGGTACAGGTCGGATAGGCGCGACCCGAACCCCAAGGCATCGCGTGCTGCAGGCCCTGGGGTTTGAGTATTTTTGGACAGAAAGAAGGGGGGCAGTGCTGGTCCTAGTCCAGCGCCACGCCAGTCAGCGGCTGAAACCGTTCGGCCCAGACCGCCTTGGTGATCGGGCCGGGATAGCGCAACAGCACCGTGCCCTCACCATCCACCACAAAGGTTTCGGGCACACCGTAGAGGCCCCATTCGATCCCGGTTCGGCCGCTTGCGTCCTGGCCGATGGCGGCAAAGGGATTGCCCAACTCGTCCAGGAAAGCCAGGGCGGCATCCGTGCCGTCCTTGTAGTTCACGCCGACCACCGGCAGGCCCGCCTGGGCCACGGCCTTCAGATTGGGGTGTTCGGCGCGGCAGGGCGCGCACCACGAGGCCCAGAAATTGACGATCTTGACCTCGCCATCGCGCAGCATCGCCGATGTGGTTGGCGGGGTGTCGCCGGGCAGGGCGGGCAGGTCCAGCGCCGGGGCGGGGCGGTTGGTCAGGGTAGAGGGCAGCTCGTCCGGGTTCTCGCGGTTCAGCCCGACATAGAACGCGGCCAGGATCGCCAGGCCGATCACCGGCGGCAGGGCGACCAGCCAGTTGAAGCGGGCGCGCTCCTCAGCCATCCGACTTGCCCTCCAACGCCTCGAGCGCGGCCTTGGAGCGGGCGGCGGCCCGCAGGCTGGCCCAGATCAGTGCGCCGATCAGGACAAAGCCTGCAGCATACGAGCCCAGAACGGCAAACGCATAGGGTCCAAGATCGGGCATCATGCCTCCCTCGCGCGCAACTCAAGCGCCCGGATGCGGCGCAGGCGGATCTCGGTCCGGGTGCGGACGAAGACCAATGTGATGAACAGCAGGACAAAACCTGCGATGGAAAACAGCAGCGGGTGGTAGAAGACGTCGGCCACGTTTTCCTCTTTGTCCAGCGACAGCGAGGCACCCTGGTGCAGGCCCTGGTTCCAGAACAGCACCGCATAGCGCGACAGCAGCGCAAAGACCGAGCCCACCAGGCAGGTCGCGGCGGTCAGGTCCGAGGCTTTTTCAGGGTCCTCGACCGCCTCCCAGAGCGCAATGTAGCCCAGATAAAAGACGAACAGGATCAGGAAAGAGGTCAGGCGCGGGTCCCAGGCCCACCATGTGCCCCACATCGGCTGCCCCCACAGCGCGCCGGTGACCAGCGCCAGCAAAGTGAAGGTCGCGCCAACCGGGGCGGCCGCGCGGGCGGCCAGTGCGGATACGTGGTGGCGGCGGATGAACCAGATCAACGAGGCGACCAGCATCATGATCCAGGCGTTGATTGCCATCAGGGCTGCGGGGACGTGCAGATAGATGATCTTGACGGTCGATCCCTGCTGGTAGTCGTCAGGCGTGAAGAAGAAGCCCCAGATCAGCCCGATGCCCAGGCATGCGGCCGTGGCCACGCCAAGGGTGGGCAGCGCCCGGCCGGACAGGCGCATGAATTCCAGGGGGTTTGCATATCTCCACAGCGACATGGATCACACCTAATCCGGCCCCGGGCGCTGCGCAATGGTGAGCGATGTCGCGGTTCAGGGTCTTGGAGTGACCAAAAGAGGCATGGCCGCGAACATCACCTGGCCGCCAAGGCCCAATGCACCCGCCAGCGTGGTAAAATGCGTGACGTGGTCGGCCAGCGTGTTGCCAAAGACAAGTACGCTCAGCAGAACCTCCATCGCCTGCAGGCATCCGAACGCGACCAGCCCCATGCCGGCACGAACGCCCAGTTCTGCTGGGATTTTCTGACGCCGGACGATCGTCCCCGCGACCATCCAGCTTGCCAGCAGCATCACGGGCAGTTCCAGGGCCACGGCGGCGGTCTCGCCGATCCAGGGCAGTAACAAGAAGATACGGATCGTTCCCAGCAGAAACCCGATGCCAAAGACAATCACCGCGTATAGGCCGCCCGCGGCTATCAACGGCTTCGCATCAGCGCATCTGCAGCCGCAGGATCGCCGCGGTGGCAAAGGGTGCGGTGGCCAGGATCGCCAGGCTGAGTGCGACCAGCAGCGCCAGTGCCGGGACCGGGTCGCCACCATCGGCGGCCTCGGCCACGCAGCGCGCGCCAAAGATCAGCGTCGGGATATAAAGCGGCAGCGTCAGCACGCCGATCAGCAACCCGCCGCCGCGCAGGCCCAGCGTCAGCGCCGCGCCGATCGCGCCAAGAAAGCTGAGCGCCGGTGTCCCGGCTAGTAGCGCCGCGATCAGCCAGGGATATGCCGGCCCGGGCAGGTTCAACGTCAGCGCCAGAACGGGTGCGAACAGCGTCAGCGGCAGCCCGGTTGTCAGCCAGTGCGCGACCGCCTTGATTGCAGCAATAACCTCCAACGGCAGCGGTCCCAGGGTCAGTGCGTCCAGGCTGCCATCCTCCAGATCCGCCTGAAACAGGCGGTCCAGCGACAAGAGCCCCGCCAGCAGCGCCGCGATCCACAAGGTGCCGGGGGCAACCTGCGCCAGCGTGCCGGTGTCGGGCCCCAGGCCCAGCGGCACCAATAGCACGACGATCAGGAAAAACACCAACCCCTGACCGGCCCCGCCGCCCGAACGCAGCGCCAGCCTCAGGTCGCGGACCAGCAGGGCGCGGACCGGGCTCATGCCACCGGGTCCAGGAAGGGGTCGGAAAAGGTGGCCTCGGCCCGTTCCAGTGTCAGGTCGGTTGCCGGCAGGTCGACGGGGATGTGGGTGGCGATCACCGCCATCCCGCCGCCATCGAGGTGCCGCCGCACCAGTCCGGTCAGGCGCGAGACGGTGTCGGTGTCCAGCGACACCGTCGGTTCGTCCATAAGCCACACCCGCGCGCCCGACAGTCCCAGACGGGCCAGCCCCAGCCGCCGCTTTTGCCCCGCCGACAGTCGCCCGGCGAGCCGAGGGCGCAACGGCGCCAGATCCAGCGCCGCGTCGATCTGGGCTGTGTCAGATGCACCGTATAACGCTTGCCAGAAATCGAAGTTCTCGGCTGCGGTCAGGGCCGGTTTCAGCGCGTCCGTATGCCCCGAATACACCAGCGCGCCCTCGTGATCGGCCAGCGGCGCGCCGTCTAACGCCAGCGTGCCGGACGCAAACGGCAGAAACCCGGCCATCGCGCGCAGCAATGTCGTCTTGCCCGCGCCATTCGGGCCGCGCAGGATCAGGGCGTTGCCCGGGGCCAGCGTAAACGAGACCGGCTTGAACAGATCCCGCCCGCTGCGGCGGCAAGTGATATCGGTTGCGACAAGGCTCATGCGCAAAAGCCTTATCGCAATCCGGCTGCCACGCAAGGGCTGCCCGGCTGCGGCAAAATGTTTGTATGCAATTGTACACTTTTTCGAGTGGTCCCCTTGCGCGGGTAGGGGATTCGGGGCATATCGTGCGCAATTCCAGCCATTCCCAGCCAGATCGGAGGATCGTTCATGCCCATCAAAGTCGGAACCGACAGCAATGGCACCCGCCGCACGTTGACCGCCGGTGGGCGCGAGGTCTCTTACTACTCGATTGCCGCGGCCGA
>CAYWND010000123.1:0-4618 GCA_964459085.1 uncultured Oceanibium sp.
TAGGTCGAGCGCATCTGCACGATCGTGCCGTCGGTCATCTTGACGTCGATCAGGTGGTAGTCCGGATGGATATCTTTTTTCATGTCTCAGGTCCTGGTCGGGGTGACTGATCCGCCTGCGGCCGCGTCGCAATTGCGCGCCGGTAAACGGTCGCCACCTCATTGAGGGATGGGGGCAGTTACCAGATCACCCTGCGACGGGCAAGGGCTATTCGGCGCTGGTCTCGCCGGTGTCTGGGCCCGAGTTTGCCATCCGTGCGGCACGCGGGTCGTACATGGTCGCGCCCGCACTTTCCACTGCCCGCTGGGCGCGCAGGGTCCGCAGGTTGTTCCGTTCCGCTTCGTAGTCGATCTCGGGCATTGCCTCGGCCTTGCGCTGGCGCGCGATCTCGTCCCGGTGCAACTTGTACCCCAAGGCCATGCCAGCCCACGAGATCGCGGGCGAGTAGAGGCCGTAAAGACCGATGCAGATGATCAGCAGGCCGACAGTTTCCAGTGCCGCATCGGTCGGGAATAGCATCGAGGCCGGGGCGAAGAGCGCGAGGATCACCAGCGGGATCGCCTGCGCGATGACATAAAGCAGCATCTGGCTGAAGAAGTACTGGCCCATCCCGAAAATCATGTCGTTCTGCGGGCTGTGTTGGACGGCGTTGGCGGAAACGGCTGCCATGGGCACACCGAAGATGCCCAGCAGGGCCCCGATCACGAACGTGTAGGCAATTGATGCGATCATGAAGGGCAGGCGCATCTGGTCGGCGATTGCATCGGACATCGGTGCGATCAGGTTCGGATCCTCGGCGTTGCGGACCAGTTCGACCCAGGCGTGCGCCTCGGGCGCTAGGATCGGGAACAGCACGAAATAGATCGCCGACATCACGATCGCCATCAGCACGATGCCCACCAAAAGCTGCAGCAGGCAATGGAAGAACAGGACCCGCGTTGTCGTATCCAGCAGGCCCGAGGCGGTGGGTGCCGTCGTCGCCTTTAGCGACATCAGACCCGCCCGGATGCCCGTGACGAACAGGAACGCGGTGCCATAGGTCCCAAGAATGAACCCGATCAACCCGATGACCCATGGATTGCTGGTGGTCAGAAACAGCGCTACCCAGAACAAGATGTACATGGCCAGGATAGGCAGATACCGCAGGAACACCTGCAGCGAGAGCGCGAAAGCCTGCGGTATGAATGCAAATATCGACATGTGACAGAATCCTACGCGGCTTCGTGGCAAAAAGAGGGCGGGAATCGTGAATTTCCGTTGCGTGTGCGCGGTTTGTTGCAGCGGGTCCGATTCTGCGGATAACTTTGCCTGAACGAGGTTTACAAAGGGACACCGCGGCTGTGACGACAATCGGCCCAGGCCATAACCGTGGACCGGCGCTGGAACCGGGTGCTGGATTCCGGCGCTATGCGTGGAAACGGGCGCGGCGCGATCTGTTGCGCAACAAGGTTCCGATCGAGATCGTCCGGCTGCGGGTCCGACGCGCGCGCGAATTGGGGCTGAGCTATCCGCAATATGCCAGCGTGCTGATGGGCAGCGGGCGGGACATCACGGCGTTTCTGTTCACGGTCGACGGACTGTCCCTGCGCCTGCGGCGCGAGTTGGAGATGCCGCCGCAGGTGCGCGACAAACTGCGGGGTATCGGCAAATGCGCCCTGTCCAGTTTTGCGCCATCGGGCGAAGATCCCGAGGACTTTCGGCTGGAGTTGCAGGAGGTCGCGGGCGTGGCCTTTGCAACCGCTGCCCCTACGCCCGAGGAACAGCACGGCTGGGACCGGGTGCGGCAGGCCGTGCGCTGTGCGCTGGATCCGCTGTCACTACCCGGCAACGCGGTGGTGATGATAGGTGTGTCGGGCGAGCAGGAACGGTGGGCTGCGGCGGGCAAACTGGCGAAGTTTCTACCGGCCGAGGCGTATTTCGACAACGGCGTGCCGGGTGCCGCGTGAGGGGCGGATGGGTATCGCGGATGCGTAACCTGCGGAACACAGGCCGCATGTCCTACGGGTTAGCGTCGACCGGCGGCTGACCGGTGAAATCCGGACAAGGGGGCAGAATGACCAAGCGACAGACGGCGTCTTATGGGGCCTGGCGCTCGCCCATATCGGCGGAATTGCTGGCCGCCGGTGCCCGCAGTTTTCAGGAACTGACCGTCGATCAGGGCGACATCTACTGGATCGAAAGCCGCCCGGCCGAGGGCGGGCGCTATGTCGTGATGCAGGCCGCGCCGGGCTCGGCCCCCCGCGATATCACTCCGTCAGGGTTCAGCGCACGCACACTGGTCAATTCCTACGGCGGAGGGGCCTTTGCGGTGGACCGGGGCCGCGTCCTTTTCACGAACTTCGCGTTGGCAGACTTCCCCCAGACACGGGATCAGCGCATCCATCGGCAGGATCCCGGCGGCTATCCGCAACCCATCACCCCCCGGGTCCATATGCGCTATGCGGATTTCGAGGTTGATCGCCAGCGCGGTCTGGCGTTCTGCGTCGCCGAGGATTCCAATACCAAGTTGAATGGCCAGGATCGCCAGACGCTGGTCGCGGTCGACCTGGATGGCCAGTCCCTGCCGATCACAATTGCCGAGGGCGCGGACTTCTATTCCAGCCCGCGCCTCAGCCCGGATGGGTCCAAACTGGCGTATATCTGCTGGATGTACCCGTCCATGCCGTGGGAGGGGACCGAGCTTTATGTCTTGGATCTGGACGAGGACGGGCGACCTTTGTCGTCCCGCAAGGTCGCGGGGATGCCTGCCGAGGCGATCGATCCCGACCTGAACCCGGTGTTGCAACGGGCCATGGCCTTTTCGGACGAATGCGTGCTCGATCCGCGCTGGTCGCCCGAGGGGGTTTTGTACTTCGTCTCGGATCGCACGGTTGTCGAGGGCGAGCGCTGGTGGAATCTTCACCGTGAAACGGACCAGGGTATTGTTCCGGTCACACGCATGGCGGCCGAGTTTGCCGCTCCACCCTGGCAGTTGGGCGGCGGGTGCTATGGATTTCTATCCGAAACCGAGGTGCTGAGCGCGTTCAGTCAGGACGGGACCTGGCGCTTGGCACGGATCGATGCGATCGACGGCACCGTCGAGACGGTCGATGTGCCATATTCCAGCATCTCGCACCTTTCAGTGCGCGACGGCACGGTCGCCTTCATCGGCGGGCGGTTTGACCGTCCTGGCGCGATCGTGCGCTGTGATCCCTGGACGTTTGCGTGCGAGGAATTGCGAAGCGCCAATCCCGACCTGACGGACGAGGTGCTGGCCTGCGTATCACCGCCGCGCAAGATCTCGTTTGCCACCGGCAAGGACGGCACCGAGACAGCGCATGGGTTCCACTATGCGCCCAGCAATCCCGACTATGCCGGGCCAGATCTGGAAAAGCCGCCCCTGCTGATTGTCATCCACGGCGGGCCGACGGCGTCCGCGTCATCGTCGCTGAACTTGTCGATCCAGTACTTCACCAGCCGCGGATTTGCGGTTGTCGATGTGAACTATCGTGGCAGCACCGGGTTCGGGCGTCGGTTCCGCCGGGCGATGTACGGACATTGGGGCGACGTGGATGTGGCGGATTGCGTGGCAGCGGCCCGGGCGCTGGCCGCGCAAGGCCATGCCGATCCCAACCGGATCGCGTCCCGTGGCGGATCGTCGGGCGGGTACACGACGCTGGCGCTGGCAACCTTCACAGATCTGCTGAGTGTTGCGGCCAGCTATTACGGGATTTCAAACCTGGAGATGATTGCGACCGACACCGACAAGCTGGAGGCGCATTATGCCGAGTTGCTGTTGGGGCCATGGCCGCAGGCGCAAAAGATGTTCAAGATGCGCTCGCCTTTGTTCCACGTGGCGGACATCGACTGCCCTCTGATCCTGTTCCAGGGGCTGGACGACCCGGTGGTGCCGCCCGCCCAGGCCCGTGTCATGATCGACGCGCTGAATGACAAGGGCCTGCCGGTGGCCAGCACGTTCTATCAGGGCGAAAGCCACGGGTTCCGAAAAAAGGCGACGATTGTGTCGTCACTGGAGCAAGAGCTTGCCTTCTATGGCCGGATGCTGGGGTTCGAGCCGGCAGGAAAACTTGCTCAGCCGCAGATCGAGAACGTCAAAAGTTAGGTGCAGCTTAGTCCTTGTCGCCGCCATTGCGTTTGACAAAGTCGCGCATGAAGTGGCGGATTTCGCGTGATGCGGATGTATCCATGGCATCGCACAGATCGACGAAGGCGTCCCGCTCCGCGCGGTCTATGCGGATCACCAGCTGGCTGGACTTCTTTTTTTTGTCTGACTTTCCCTTGGCCATGACAAAAGCATTAGGGATTGAATTTTGTCTCGTCAATGTATATACAATGCACATACACAAGAAAACCACGAGGCAAACATGACGTTACTCGCAGCGCGATCCCTTATTGTCCGCCGGCAACTGAACCGCCGCCGCCCGCTTTTGAACAGCTTTCCGCGGCGGGTCTGGGGACGCTGAGCCTGGGCCCCGGCTGGTAGAGGACAAAAAAAGCGGCCGAAAGGCCGCTTTTCGTCATCTTGGTTATGCTGCAGGCTGTTTAAGCCTCGGCACCCTTCTTGGGCTTGTAGTTGGTTTTCTCGGCGATACGGGCCGATTGGCCCCGGCGCGTGGGC
>CAYWND010000123.1:4628-4837 GCA_964459085.1 uncultured Oceanibium sp.
TCCCTCGTCGTACCTTACCACGCCACACCACTGTGATTCTGTCCATGTTGCGCCACTGCAGCCGGAACACACGCTCGACGCCTTCGCCGAACGAGATCTTCCGAACAGTGAAGCTGGCGCCGATGCCGCTGCCGCCCTTGCGACCGATGCAGACGCCTTCGTAGTTCTGGACACGGCTGCGCGTGCCTTCGGTAACCTTAAAGCCGACA
>CAYWND010000123.1:4847-7347 GCA_964459085.1 uncultured Oceanibium sp.
GGATGGTGTCGCCTGCGGCGAAGTCGGGGATATCCTTGCCCAGCTCCGCGATCTGCTCTTGCTCGAGCGTCTCGATGAGGTTCATCGTCCTAATCCTTTTGCTCGCCTTTTCCGGCGATGGTGTGCGCGTCCGAGAGCTCTGCGTCTTCCACCGGGTCCGTACCTGAGTACGCCCGCCAGAGATCGGGACGACGTTCCTTTGTCAGCGCCTCGGCCTGGGCTTTTCGCCATTTGGCGACCTCGGCGTGGTTTCCAGAGAGGAGAACCTCTGGCACCTTGCGCCCCTGCCAGTCCGTGGGCCTTGTATACTGCGGGTGTTCGAGAAGGCCGCGCGAGAAACTCTCGTCCTCGACCGACTCGGCATTCCCGAGCACGCGGGGTATAAGGCGGACGGTCGCGTCAATCAAGACCTGTGCGGCCAATTCCCCGCCGGTGAGGACATAGTCTCCGATCGAGACCTCCAGGATGTTGTGCTTGTCCAATACACGCTGGTCCACGCCTTCGAACCGGCCGCACAAGAGCGTGACGCCGCTGGTGGTGGCCAGATTGCGGGCGATGTCCTGGGTAAATGGCACGCCGCGGGGTGACAGGTAAAGGATCGGCCAGCTGCCGCGGCGGTTCTGCATGGCGTGACTGATCGCCCGGTCCAGGATGTCGGCGCGCAGAACCATGCCTGCGCCACCGCCGGCGGGCGTGTCGTCCACGTTGCGGTGCTTGCCTTCGCCAAACAGACGCAGGTCGACGGTTTCCAACTGCCACAACCCGTCCTTGAGCGCCTTGCCCGTCAGAGACAGGCCCAGAGGTCCCGGAAACGCGTCAGGGAACAACGTGATCACCCGTGCGGTCCAGGCATCGGCCAGCGGCTGATCCGCCATCAGATCGCGGGGCGTGGCGCTGGCGCGGATGGAAAGGCGCCCGTGCGAGCGGGGCTTGTCAGCCATCTTCGATCTCCGGAAAGATACCCGGCGGCGGATCTGCGATGACCCGTCCGGCAGACAGATCAACGGTCGGTACGGCGTCTTTGGTAAAGGGCAGCATGACGCTGCCCTTGATGCCGGGGCCGCTAATCTCCAGCAGATCACCCGCGCCGTGGTCGTGCACGGCGGTGATCCGGCCCAGGCGCTGCCCGCCTGTGTCGATCACGTCCAGGCCGATCAGATCGGCATGGTAGAACTCGTCATCGGGCAGCGAGGGCAGACGGTCGCGCGGGGCGTAGAGGCGCGTGCCCCTTAGCGCATCGGCCTCGTCCTTGAACCGGATACCCGACAGGCGCGCGGCGAACCCGCCCTTGACGGTGCGGGTGATTTTCACCGTCCGCTCGGTCCCGTCCTCGGAGATCAGCGGGCCATAGCTGGCGATGTCCTCGGGCTGGGCGCAAAAGGATTTCAGCCGCACCTCGCCGCGCACGCCAAAAGCGCCAGCGATGGCGCCGACGCAGATCGTGTCCTTGGGTGTCGAGGCCATGTGCGCCTCCGCACGGTTTGATGCCACCGCGGTTTGTAGGATGGGATTAAATCCCATCCTACAGGCGATGGGCGAGAGGGTGCCCGGGCCGGGCCCGGGATGGCGAGATTACTCGGCCTTCTCTTCTTGGGCTGCAGCCTCTTCGGCGGGGGCCTCGTCAGCGGCGGCGTCTTCGTCGGCCGGGGCCTCTTCGGCTGCCGGCTCGGCTGCTGCTGCGGCCGCAGCTTCGGCGGCCTCGGCCTCTTTGGCGGCTTTCTCTTCGGCGCGTTCCTTGGCTTTCTGGCCAGGCTCGGCCTTTTTCGGGTTGCTGCGCTCTTTCTTGGAGATCACATCGGCGGCCTCGAGAAAGCGCGACACGCGGTCGGTGACCTGCGCGCCTTCGCCCAGCCAGTACTGAATGCGTTCGACATTCATTTTCACGCGCTCTTCGCTGTCCTTGGGCAGCAGCGGGTTATAGGTGCCCAGCCTTTCAATATAGCGGCCGTCGCGGGGCATCCGGCTGTCGGCCGCGACAATGCGATAGAAGGGGCGTTTTTTGGATCCGCCACGGGCGAGTCTGATCTTGATGGCCATTGTGTTCTCCTTTGATTCGAATGGCTTGGACCGGGGTTAGCCCCCGGAATTCCGGTGTTGGTCGTGATGCCGGATCACTTCGGCGATCACGAATTTGATGAATTTCCTGGCGAAGGCGGGATCGAGATCCGCCTCGTGCGCCAGATTTTGCAGACGGTCGATCTGGGCCTCTTCCCGCGAGGGGTCCGACGACGGCAGATCATGTTCCGCCTTCAGCCGACCCACGGCTTGGGTGTGCTTGAACCGTTCTGCCAGCGTATAGACCAGGATCGCATCCAGCCGGTCGATGCTGGCGCGGTGGACCTTGAGCAATTCGGCGGCGCGGGTGATGGGGTCTGTCACGGGCGGACCTCGGGGTTGGGGTGTCTGTAAACAATGACTTTGCCGCCATAGGCCGCTTCGGCCTCGGCATCCCGCGCGGCGCCAAGCCGTTGGGCCAGACGGATCGACCGGGTGTTCGGCG
>CAYWND010000124.1:0-7326 GCA_964459085.1 uncultured Oceanibium sp.
CCCACGCCGGACTGTGCGCCGGGATGCCCCTTCATGGCGGAGCGCAGATACCACTCGAACGCCCGCTCGTCGTCGCGCTCGACCCCCAGGCCCAGCGCGTACATCACGCCGATCAGTTCCTCGGCATCCGCATTGCCCGACCGCGCTGCTGGCCAAAGCTCCTGATAGGCCTCTTCGAACTTGCTGGCGTTCATCAACTGGCGCGCCTTACCCAGATCCGCAAGGGCGGGCGTGGCAGTGGCAAGACAGCAGGCAAGGGTCAGGCTGCGAAGCATCGGGTCCTCCGTTTGGCGGGACTTTGCCTTGCGGTGGCGCTGGTCTCAACCGCAAACGCGGGGCCGCAGCCGTTGACGGATGCGGATTTTCACGAAACCGATGCCCGGCGTGTGGCGTTGGGGCAGTTGCTGTTCTTTGACCCGATCCTGTCGGGCAACCGGAACATTGCCTGCGCCACCTGCCACCACCCCAGTCATGGCACCGGCGACGGGGTCAGCCTGGGCCTGGGCGAGGGGGCTGCGGGCCTGGGGCCCAAGCGCATCCCGGTCGATATTGTCGAAAAGCGCATTCCGCGCAATGCACCGGCCTTGTGGAACCTGGGCGCGCGCCAGATCGATGTGTTGTTTCACGATGGCCGCCTGTCGGTATCGGATCTGTGGGACAACCGGTTCCAGTCCCCGGCCGAAGAGTTTCTGCCGCTGGGTCTGAACAACATCCTGGCGGCACAGGCCCTGTTCCCGGTGCTGGCCGAATTCGAGATGGCGGGCAAGCGCGAAGAGAATGACATCGCCAAGGCCGCCCGCCGCCGCCCGAACGAAGCCTGGCCGCTGATCGCACAACGGGTGAGGTCTATCCCGGAATACGGGGCGATGCTGGTGGCGGCCTATCCCGATCTGGACAGCGCCGAGGATGCGGACATCACGCATATCGCCAATGCGCTTTCGGATTTCATGAATGCCGAGTTCCGCAGCATCGACAGCCCCTATGACCAGTATCTGGCCGGGGACCGCACGGCCCTGTCCGAGGGGCAGTTGCGCGGGCTTCAGCTGTTCTTTGGCAAGGCGGGCTGCGGGGATTGCCATTCCGGGCCGCTATTGTCTGATCAGCAGTTCCACGCGCTGGCCTTGCCCCATTTCGGGCCCGGCCGAACCCGTCGGTTTGATCCCGTTGCCCGCGATGTGGGCCGCATGGGCGAGACTGACCGGCTGGAGGACGCCTATAGGTTCCGCACGCCCATGCTGCGCAATGTCGCGCTGACCGCGCCATACGGCCACAACGGGGCCTACCGCACGCTGGAAGGGATCGTGCGGCACCATCTGGACCCGGCCGAGGGGTTCCGGAACTGGCCCCGGACCGAGGCGGTGTTGCCCAGTGCCGATGCGTTCGAGGCCGTGGATTTCATCGCGTTTCAGGATGTACGGGAACGGGCGCGGCTGGCGGCCTCGGCCACGATCACGCCACGTAGGTTGTCAGACGGCGAGGTTGCCGACATCGTGGCGTTTCTGAACGGATTGACCGGCACCGACAGCATCAAGGGGCGGCTGGGCATCCCCGACGCGGTCCCCTCGGGGCTGGAGGTGGACCGGTGAGCGGGGACATCCTGGTCGCAGGCTCGGCCGTGACGGATTTCATTTTTCGGGTTGGCGCGTTCCCGTCGCGGCCCGAGAAGTTCGCGGCCACGGATGCCGAGATTGTAGGCGGCGGGTGTGCCGCCAATGCCGCCGTGGCCATCGCCCGGCTGGGCGGGCGCGCGCGGCTGGCGGCGCGGATGGCGCGCGATCTGGTCGGCGAGATGACAATCAGTCAGATCGCGGCCGAAGGCGTGGATATCAGCGGCGTGTGCTGGAGCGATACGGGCAAGTCGGCGTTTTCGTCGATCTATATCGACCCTGCGGGCGAGCGGCAGATCGTGGCGTTTCGCGGCGCAGGCCTCGCCCAGACCCTGTCGGAGGACGTGATCGGGACACCGTCTGCGGTTCTGGCGGACACGCGCTGGCCCGCCGCAGCCGAGGTGGTGCTGACCTGGGCACGGCAGCGGGGTGTGCCCGGAGTTCTGGATGGCGAGGCGCCGGTGCCGCAAGCCCTGATCACGGCGGCAAGCCACGTGGCGCTGTCCGCGCAGGGTCTGCGGGATATGACGGGAACCGAGGATCTGGAGGTCGGGTTGCGCGATGTGGCCGGGCGCACCGACGCCTGGGTCTGTGTCACGGATGGCGCGGCTGGCACGACCTATCTGGAGGGCGGAGAGGTTCGGCACGAACCGGCGGCCACGGTCGAGGTGGTTGACACGCTGGGCGCTGGCGATGTCTGGCACGGGGCGTTCACGCTGGCTTTGGCGGAAGGCCAGCCCGAGGCAACGGCCGTCGCCTTTGCCAATGCAGCGGCCAGTTTGAAATGTACGCGGACAGGCGGCCGGGCCGGTACGCCAAACCGCGCGGAGACACTCTATTTCATGCAGAGGATGGATGAATGACCCTGACCCCCGGAAAGCTTTGGGGCATGCGCCGGATGGCGGACGCAAACGGTCGGTTCAAGATGACGGCTGTCGATCAACGCCCGCCGATCAAGGGACCGATCGCCAAATACCACGGCACGGACGAGGCGCCGTGGGAGGATGTGGCGCGGTTCAAGACGCTGTTGATCGAGACGCTGCAGGATGCCTCGACCGCGATGCTGCTGGATCCGCATTATGCAATCCCAATGGGACTTGACGCGCTGTCGCCCACCAAGGGCCTGGTTGTGACGCTGGAGGACAGCCTGTTTGCGGACACGCCCGGCGGGCGGCTGTCGGCCGAGATCGACGATTGGTCGGTGGGCAAGATCAAGCGGATGGGGGGCGATGCGGTCAAAGTGCTGGCCTGGTACCGGCCGGATGCTGACGCCACCGTCTGCCGCGCGCAGCAGGACTTTACCCGGCGCATTGGCGAGGCCTGCGCACGCTATGACATACCCTTTCTGTTTGAGCTTCTGGTTTATCCCTTGGCCAGCGATGCCGACCAGACCAAAGAGTATGTCGAGATGACGGGCAAGCGGTCGGACCATGTTCTGGCCTCGGTCGAGGAGTTCGCCAAGCCCGATTACGGCGTCGATGTCTTCAAGCTGGAAAGCCCGGTGAATGCGGCCGATGCAGACGGATCGTCCGAGGTGCAGGCGCTGTTTGACGAAATGGGCAGACTGTCGGGTCGGCCCTGGGTGATGCTGTCGGCGGGGGCAGGCAAGCCCGAGTTTCGCAACATTCTGGATCATGCCTACAAGGCCGGTGCGTCGGGGTATCTGGCGGGCCGCGCGATCTGGCTGGACGCGTTCGGGCACTATCCTAACTGGGACGCGATCCGTGCGGACCTGAGCGGTGATGGTGTGGCCTACATGGACGACCTGAACCGCCTGACGGACGCGCAGGCCGTACCATGGTTCGACAATCCGCTCTTTGCCGACGGCGGCGCAGGGTTCAGCCCGCGTGAAGCCTCGTTCCGCCACGGCTATGGAGACATCTGAGATCATGCGGATCGGGATTCTTCCCCTTGGGCGTCCGACGTTTGACGTGCCCTTCGCCGAAGAGAAGTTGGGCCAGGTGCTGCGCGTGCTGGACGCCAGCGGGCATCAGATCCTGGGGCCGCGAGGGCTGCTGTTCGACGCGGACGCGACACAGGACGCGATCGGCGTGTTGCAGGGGCAGGGGATCGATCACCTGCTGCTGTTGCAGATCACGTTTACCGATGCGTCGATGACCGTCGCTGCGGCAAACGCATTTCCGGACACTGCGGTCTCGATCTGGGCCGTGCCCGAGCCGCGTCTTGGCGGCAGGCTGCGGCTGAACGCGTTCTGCGGACTGAACCTGGCCAGCCACGCGCTGGGGTTGGCGGGGCGGTCGTTCGGCTGGCTCTATGCGGATGCGGACAGCGCCGATCTTGAGGGCCTGTTGGCGGGTAAGCATGCCAGCGGCCGCATCGCGCCGACGCCGTCGCACGGGGACGCTGGTGCAGGGCGGGCGGTCGCCGACGCCTTGTCAGGGCGTCGGATCGGGCGGATCGGGGCGCATCCCGACGGGTTTGACACCTGTGCCTATGACCCGGCTGCGTTGGCGGCGCTGGCCGGTGTCTCGGTCGAGGCGATGGAGCTGGATCAGTTGTTCGATACAGCGCGGGCCGCACCCGAAGACGCGACCGTCGCCTTGCGAGAGAGGACAGCGCGGGATCTGCCGGATCTGGATGGGGTCGATCAGGATCAGCTGGACCGATCCCTGCGCCTGCGCCTGGCGCTGGACCAGATCCGGGCCGAGGGCCGCTTTGATGCGTTTGCCATCCGCTGCTGGCCCGAAACCTTTACCGAGTATGGCGGCGCGGTTTGTGGGCCGGTGGCTCAGATGGGTGAAGCGCGCGTGCCCTGCGCCTGCGAGGCGGATGTCTACGGCGCCCTGACCCAGATGCTGCTGCAGGAGGTGGCGGATGCGCCGCCCTTCCTGGTGGACCTGGTAGACATGGACGCAGGTGACAATACCGGCGTCGTCTGGCACTGCGGGCAAGCGCCGCTGTCGATGGCCGATCCCGAGGTGGCGCCGTCGGCCACGATCCACACCAACCGCAAGATGCCGCTTCTTTACGAATTTCCGCTAAGGCCGGGGCGGGTGACATTTGCCCGGATCAGCCAGGCCCATGGCGACCCGCGGATGGTGATCGCTGGCGCAGAGGTATTGCGACGGCCGATGGCGTTTACCGGAACCTCGGGCGTTGTGCGGTTCGACCGGCCCGCGGATGCGGTCTTGCGGGATGTGATCGCATGTGGGCTGGAACATCACATGGGGCTGGTCTATGGCGATCACCGGGATGCGCTGCGGGATGTGGCGGCGGCGATGAACCTGCCGCTGATCGAATTGTAAGAGGCAAGGGACGATGACCAAGCGATACGGTCTGATCGGATCGGGGATGATGGGGCAGGAGCATATCCGCAACATCAACCTGCTGGGCGGGGCCAAGGTGGTGGCGGTGGCCGACCCGGACCTGGCCATGTGCCGCAAGGGGCAGGATCTGGCCGGTCCCGAGACACAGAGCTTTCTGACCCACAACGACATGATCCGCGAGGTCGAGCTGGACGCGATCATCGTGGCCGCGCCCAATCACCTGCATTTTCCGATCCTGCGCGACGTGCTGCGGTCCGAGGTGCCGGTCCTGTGCGAGAAACCGCTGGGGGTGACGAACGACGAATGCGCCCAGATCGAAAAGATGCAGCGCAGGCGCGCCGCGCCGTTCTGGGTGGCGATGGAGTATCGTTACATGCCGCCCGTCCAGCGCCTGCTGCAAGAGATTGAGGACGGGACCGCGGGAACCGTTCAGATGCTGGCGATCCGCGAGCATCGTTTTCCCTTCCTGCCCAAGATCGGCGACTGGAACCGGTTCAACGACAATACCGGCGGGACCTTGGTCGAGAAGTGCTGCCACTTTTTCGATCTTATGCGGCTGATCCTGAAATCCGATCCGATCCGGGTCTATGCGTCGGGCAATATCGACGTGAATTTCCTGGACGAGGATTATGACGGGCGCAAACCGGACATCCTGGACAACGCCTATGTGATCGTTGATTTCGCCTCAGGAGCGCGGGCGATGCTGGATCTGTGCATGTTCGCCGAAGGGTCCTATTGGCAGGAAGTGATTTCGGCCACCGGCAACAAGGCGCGGATCGATGCGCGAGTGCCGGGCCCGGCGCGGTTCAATCCAGATGGCCAAGAACGCGCCAGTCAGATCGTGATCTCGGAGCGTCTGTCGCGGTCCACCCGCAAAGAGGATATCCCGGTTGACGAGGCCGTCTTGCGCGCGGGCGATCACCATGGATCGACGTTTTACCAGCATGTGCGGTTTCTGGACATGCTGACCAATGGCGGCGCGCCCGAGGTCAGCGTTCATGACGGCCGCGTGGCAGTGGCGGTGGGTGCTGCGGCCGAAGAAAGCGCACGGACCGGTCAGGCGATCAAGCTGCCCGATTTCAACGGGGCTTTCGTCGACGCCTGAGCCCAGCCGGACAAAGGGGGGCAGCGCGGGATGCGATGCCTTCGGCCTCTGGCGGGGACAGGCGGGGACAACAGAAGGTGCAGTCTTCAGGTGCGCCCGGCGGCGGCTTGGCGGGCGTGGGCGCTGTCGACATCATTGACGCCCAGCAGTTTGGCGACCAAGCGCAGATAAGCGTTTTCCTCGTAGTCGCGGTGGTCGTCTGACAGGACCACGCGCCACAATGCCTCGATCACTGGCAGGCGCTCTTCGTAGGGTACGCCGTCCTTGATTGCCTTGGTCAGATGCACCGTGTCCCCTGCTTCGGCCTCGAGCGTCTCGCCCTCGCGGCGTAGCGCGCCAGCCTCGAACGGGGTCAAGCCGTAGCGATCGGTCAGGACGCGGTCGATCATCGCGACCTCGGTCTCTTCATAGACGCCGTCGACCTTGGCGCAGCGCACCAGAAGCGCGGACAGGGCTAGGCGATAGTCGGTCTGCGGTTCGGGCTGCGGGGCTGCGCCGGACAGGCGGTTGAGGAGATCGCTGAACATATCGCTTATCTAGGAGCTGAGGGGCGAAAGGGAAGATCAGACCAGGCGGGATTGCGCGACCGCGGCACGCACGAAGTCGCGGAACAGGGGGTGCGGTTCGAACGGTTTGGATTTCAGTTCGGGGTGGAACTGGACGCCAATGAACCAGGGATGGCCCTTGATCTCGATGATCTCGGGCAAGCGGCCATCGGGTGACATGCCGCAGAAACCGACACCCTGAGATTCGAGTTTGTCGCGGTATTTGATATCGACCTCGTAGCGGTGGCGGTGGCGTTCCGAGATGGCTGTTGTGCCATATATTTCAGCGACCTGGCTGCCGTCCTTCAAGTTCGCATTATAGGCGCCAAGGCGCATGGTCCCGCCCTTGTCATCGGTCGCGGCGCGTTTGATGGTGCGGTTGCCCTCGACCCATTCCTTGAGGTGATAAACCACCGGCTCGAACCGTTTGACGCCCGCCTCGTGGTCAAACTCTTCGGATCCCGCGTTCTTCAGCCCGACGAGATTGCGCGCCGCCTCGATCACAGCCATCTGCATCCCTAGGCAAATGCCCAGATACGGCACATTGCGTTCGCGGGCGAACTGGGCAGCGCGGATCTTGCCTTCTGTCCCGCGCTCGCCGAAGCCGCCGGGCACCAGAATGGCGTTGTAGCCTTCCAGCATCGGGGCAATGTCGCCGTCTTTTTCGAAGATCTCGGCGTCCAGCCACTCGGCCTTGACCTTGACGCGGTTGGCCATGCCGCCATGGGTCGGCGAGCGCCTTGGCGACCGGCCCGGACGGCGCTCGCAGTGCCTTGGGGCTT
>CAYWND010000125.1:0-7326 GCA_964459085.1 uncultured Oceanibium sp.
CTCTCCCGCCAAGTTCGTGCCGACCATCTTTGCTGCGCGCCAGTTCGTGCACCATGGTCATGTCAAGGTGAACGGCCAGCGGGTCAACATCCCGTCGTACCGCGTGAAGGAAGGCGATGTCGTCGAAGTCCGCGACCGGTCCAAGCAGCTGGCCATCGTGCTGGAAGCGGCGAGCCTGTCCGAGCGGGACGTGCCCGAGTATATCAGCGCCGATCATTCAAAGATGACGGCCGAGTTCGTGCGCACTCCGACGCTGAGCGATGTGCCTTACCCGGTGATGATGGAACCGAACCTGGTGGTGGAATTCTACGCCAAGAACTAGGGTACATACGCTAACCCTCGCAGTTGGAATTTAAAGTGAGGCCGCGCACACGCGCGGCCTTTGTCCGTTATGCTGGCAGACTACCAACTGGTTTTGTGTGTCGTCCCACCATGTCGGCGTGCCCACCGAAAAGTATAGCAGAAATTATTGAACCCATTTTGGATGCGTCGCGACGCACTTACACGAACGGCGCATGCCGCGCCGCTACGATAATTTCAGGAGAACGAAAATGACACCGACCATCAAAAACAGCCTCGTTGGATTTGTCTCCATCGCTATCCTCGCCGGATCGATGGGACTGGCCGCCGCCGGACCCGTGGCATTCCCTGCAAAATTGAAGTTGCAAACCGAAAAGCCGACGCCGATTGTCTATCCGGAATGTCCCTCCAACTTCTCGTTGAAGCAGAAGGGTGCGCATATCTTTTCGTGTACTCGTACGACCAATGCGTTCAGCCTTCAGACGGTCATCGCCGCCGCTGAGGCGACCGACTGTCTGCCTGATGACGATTTCAATGCGGAACCGGATGTGACGAATTACATCCACAATAACACACATGTCGTTCGGTGGACTTGCCGTCCCTAACATGAGGAGCTGAAAGACAATATAGCGCCCGGTCCAAGCGTCGGGCGTTCCACTTTTTGACGATACTTTTCGGTTTTAGCCATCTGGGCCTAAGTACTTTTGGCGCATTCGGATGCAAGGGTACGGTACGTCAAACTCTCCGGACTATGCTCGTGTCAGATGAGTTGATGGTATAATAAGCGTATCTCTCTGTTGGGAAAATTGAACCCGTTGATCCTGTCGTACGACAAATCTGAGAACTCGCGCACCAGATGGCCACAGGAGGCGTTTATGAAATTGACCAAGTTGGTAATCGTTTTGTCGGTTTTGACTACGACTATAGGTTCTTTGCCCGATCCGTCTGCGGCCCGCGACGACGGGACCGCGTCCAAGGTGCTGCCGATCAAGCCCCCCGGCACGCTGGGCAAGCCCACGGCCGCCGGGCCGAAGCCGGGGAAATCGATCCGCGACGGGCGCAGGGCCTATCAGAAACCGAAGATCGAATACCTGCCGGATTGCCCCAACGGTATGGTCGAGCATTCGAAGACCTCGAAGGTGTATACCTGCATTGGGCCAAAGCTCGCGGCTGGTGGAAACGGCGTCTCGCCCCAGGCCGCGCAGGCGGTCGCGTGCAGCCCCAGCCTGTGGGAACCGGTTCCCCAGGTGACGACCGCGACGCTGAGGGATGGTGTGACTTATGTTTTTTGGCGCTGCTGGCGCAAGACGGCCAACTTGGAGTTGTCTCAGTAGGGATGGCGGGGGCGGACGCCCAGCGGCAGCCGGGCGCTGATCGCGACAAAGTGCTGACCCGGTGGGCACTCTAACCGCTCGCCTTACGGCGCCAACAGGCGTAAGCAGGCGGAATGCAACACTCGTTTAGACCCGGAATCATGCAGCTTGCGGATGCTGATGGCCTGCCGAACTGGCGGCGACCCGTTGCGCTGTTGATCCTGTTGTCGGCGGCCATGCCGCTGTCCTTTGCGGTCTGGGTCGCGGCGTTGCAAAACTTCGTGATCGAGGTGTCGCAGTTCGACGGGTCCGATTGGGGCTGGTTGCAGACCGTGCGCGAGATCCCGGGCTTTCTGGCGATCGGCGTGATCTTTCTGATCCTCTTCCTGCGCGAACAGGTTCTGGCGATCATTTCGCTGATCCTGCTGGGCGGGGCCATCGCGGTGACGGCTTACTTTCCCAGCTTTACGGGGCTGCTGCTGACGACGCTGATTTCCTCGATCGGATTTCACTACTATGAAACGGTCAACCAGTCCTTGCAGTTGCAGTGGATCGCCAAGGAACGCGCGCCGCAGGTTCTGGGCATTCTGCTGGGCGTGGGGTCCGGCGCGTCGCTGCTGGCCTATGGCAGTGTCGTGATCGGCTGGAAATACTATGGCCTGACCTACGAGACGCTGTTCGCAGTGGCTGGGCTGGCCACGGTTCTGCTGGCGATTGTGGCCTATCTGACCTATCCGCAGTTCGAGGCGCCAAACCCGCAGAACAAGAAGATGATCCTACGGCGGCGGTACTGGTTGTACTACGCACTGCAGTTCATGTCCGGCGCGCGGCGGCAGATTTTCGTGGTGTTTGCGGCTTTCATGATGGTCGAGAAGTTCGGGTTCGAGGTCCACGAAGTCACGGCGCTGTTTCTGATCAACTTTGTTGCCAACATGGTGCTGGCCCCGTTCATCGGGCGTGCGGTTGGGGTCTGGGGCGAGCGTAGGGCGCTGGCGGTCGAATATGTCGGGCTGATCGTGATCTTTCTGGCCTATGGCGGGATCTACTATTTCGGCTGGGGCGTGCTGCTGGCGATGGTGCTGTATGTGGTCGATCACCTGTTCTTTGCCCTGGCACTGGCTTTGAAGACGTACTTTCAGAAAATCGCCGATCCAGCGGACATCGCGCCGACGGCGGCGGTGGCCTTTACCATCAATCATATCGCCGCTGTGTTTCTGCCTGCGGCGCTTGGGTACCTGTGGCTGGTCTCGCCTGGCGGGGTGTTTCTGCTGGCTGCCGGGATGGCCGGAGTGTCGCTGATGCTGGCCCTGCTGATCCCCCGCCATCCGGAACCGGGGCGCGAGACCATCCTGGGCTCGCCCCTGGCGGCACCGGCGGAGTAAGGCGCTCACGAGCCTGTCAACCGGGATTGGCTGAGGCGTCCTGGGGACCTATCTTGCACGTGGGAAAAGAACGAGGAGACCGTCCAGATGCTGTTCGGACTAGGGAAGAAATCGGAAATACCTGCACCCGGCGATGCGCTGCCGGGGCGCACCACACCATTGCCGACGGCCGAGACGCATTTTCTGAACGGTCGGCCCCTGAAGGGTCCGTACCCCGAAGGCCTGCAACAGGTTCAGTTCGGGATGGGGTGCTTTTGGGGTGTCGAGCGGATGTTTTGGCAACTGCCGGGCGTCTGGGTGACGGCAGTCGGTTATGCGGCGGGCCAAACCCCCAATCCAACCTACCAAGAGGTGTGCACCGGCCAGACGGGCCACAACGAGGTCGTTCTGGTCGTTCATGACCCGGCGCAGGTGTCGTTCGAGGCGTTGCTGAAGGTGTTTTGGGAAGGGCACGACCCCACCCAGGGCATGCGCCAGGGCAATGATCGCGGCACCCAGTACCGGTCGGGCATCTACTGGACCAACGACGCGCAGCGCGCGGCGGCCGAGGCGTCTCTGCCCGACTATCAGTCCCGGCTGTCGGAGGCGGGCTATGGTCCGATCACGACCGAGATCCTGGAGGCCGGGCCGTTCTATTTCGCCGAGGACTATCATCAGCAGTATCTGGCCAGGAATCCGAACGGGTATTGCGGGATCGGCGGCACTGGCGTCAGCTGCCCCATCGGCACTGGCGCCTGAGGTCCGGGCGCTCCGTACGTGGCGGTTTGACCTTCGCCAACGCTACCGCTACGAGGCGGGCGAAGCGAAGGAGCGCCGATGACGACCTGGACTGCACTGACCACCTTGCCGCAATCGGGCGCCGAAGATCTGGGCGACGCGCTGGAGCGTCTGGATCCCGCACCTACCGGTGTGGGCGTGTTCAATATCGAGGACGGCTCGGGCCTGTGCGAGGTTGGGGGGTATTTCACCGCCAAGCCGGATATCGCAGCACTGGAATTGCTGGCCGCGCTGCACGGGGCACGCCCCTTTGCCGTCAGCCGGGTCGAGGATCGCGACTGGGTCGCGCAGGTGCGGCGCGAGCTGACGCCGGTGCATGCGGGGCGTTTTGTGGTGCATGGCAGTCATGACCGGGCGCCGTGGAACAAGGTCGGGCTGGAGATCGAGGCGGCGATGGCCTTTGGGACCGGCCACCACGCAACGACGCTGGGCTGTCTGCTGGCGCTGGACCGGCTGGCGCAGCGCGGGCTGGTGGCCGGCAGCGTCGCGGATGTGGGCTGCGGGACCGGCGTGCTGGCGATGGCGGCCTTCGCCGTCTGGCGCGGGCGGGTTCTGGCCTCGGATGTCGATCCGGTGGCAGCAGCGACCGCAGCCGCGAACGTGCGCGCAAACGGGATGGGGACCGGCATTCAGTGCGTCACGGCGCCTGGGTTTCGGCACACCCTGATCCGCCGCCGCGCCCCGTTCGGACTGGTGTTCGCGAATATCCTTGCACGTCCGCTGATGCGGCTGGCGCCGGACATGTCGCAGGCGACCGCGCCGGGCAGCCGGATCGTGTTGTCAGGCATCCTGAACCGGCAGGCGCGGCGGGTCGAGGCCGTATACGAAGGGCACCGGTTCACCCGGGGCGAGCGGATCGTGATCGGAGACTGGACGACGCTGGTGATGCGCAGGACATGAAAAAGGGCCGCAACCCGTTACCGGGTGCGGCCCTTGAGTTGCCCGTTCGGGCAGGGAGGATGATCAGAACCGGCGCGCTGCGTCGTCGGAGACGTCGGCCAGCCAACCACGCTCGAGGCCGATATCCATCAGCTCGCGGTTGGTCAGTTTCGACAGTTCTGTTTCGGTGCGGCGGGCGATCGACCAGCGCTTGAATGCGCGAATAGGAGCCTCGACAGCCGAGGCGATGCGGTAGATCGAGATCGCGCCAAACGGCGCAGGGCGGGGCGCTTCGTAGAAAGCCATTGGACGGATCCTTTTGCTGTGTGTTTCGGGACCGGACGTTCTGTCCAGTGAGCCGCATCTAGGGGCGTTTCCGTCCGCGCACAATTGGCATTTCTGCATGCCTCTCATGTGATTTCTGCATGCCTGACAAAGGTTTGCCACAATGCGTCGTTTTCGGATTTCGGACGTGTCGTTTTCGTGCAAACAGACGGGACCTTTGCCAATGTTCCCGTTTCGTGCTAGATCAATTTTTAACGAAAAACATGGGGCGCGAGGGCAGTCATGCGCGTGATCGGAATTGATCCGGGGCTCAGACGAACCGGCTGGGGCGTGATCGACGTGGATGACGCGCGTCTGCGGCACGTGGCGAACGGCGTATGCCTGTCTGGCACAGGGGACTTGGCGGACCGGTTGCTGACGTTGCATGCGGCGCTGACGGATGTGATTGCACACCATGCGCCGGACGCGGCGGCGGTCGAACAGACCTTTGTGAACAAGGACGCGGCGGGTACGCTGAAACTGGGGCAGGCGCGCGGCATTGCGCTGTTGGTCCCGGCGCAGGCAGGGTTGGACGTGGCCGAGTATGCCCCCAACGCGGTCAAGAAAGTGGTGGTCGGCGTCGGTCACGCGGCCAAGGAACAGGTCGAACACATGGTCCGCTTGCAACTGCCGAAGGCGGTAATCGACGGCCCGGATGCGGCGGACGCGTTGGCGATTGCCCTGTGTCACGCCCATCACGCGCGCTTTGCGGGTCGGCTGGATGCAGCCTTGGCGAGGGCCGGGGCATGATCGGCAAAATCACCGGCAGGCTGGGCTATATCGCCACCGATCATGTTCTGGTCGAGGCCGGGGGCGTCGGCTATGTCATCTATTGTTCTGACCGAACGCGGGCGGCGATGCCATCCGAGGGCGAGGTCGTGGCGCTGTTCACCGAACTGGTGGTGCGCGAGGATCTGATGCAGTTGTTCGGGTTCCTGACACTGGCCGAGAAAGAGTGGCATCGCCTGCTGACTTCGGTCCAGGGGATCGGTGCCAAGGTCGCACTGGCCATTCTGGGCACCCTGGGGCCGGATGGTGTGGGGCGCGCGATCGCGCTGGGCGACGTCGCGGCGATGCGGTCGGCGCCGGGCGTGGGGCCGAAGACGGCGCAGCGCGTGGTGCTGGAGTTGAAGGACAAGGCGGCGGCGGTCATGGCGCTGGGATCCCAAGGGTCGCGCCCGGCGATCCAGCCTGGCGTATCGGTGCCCGCCGCGGACGCCGCCGCCGATGTCGTGGACATACCCGCGCAGAGTGGCGCGGATGCCCGCCCCACCGGCCCCGACGCAGGCGCGCAGGCCGACGCCTTGTCGGCGCTGGTCAATCTGGGATATGGCCACGGGGACGCGGCCGAGGCGGTGGCGCATGCCGCCGATGCCGGACATGACACGACCCAGGACCTGATCCGCGAGGCGCTGCGGCGGCTTGCGCCGAAAGGCTGAGATGACCGAACCCGAACCGGACATACGCCCTGATGCCCAACCCGGGGATGCAGATCGCGCGCTGCGGCCGCAGACGCTGGACGCCTTTGTTGGGCAGCGCGAGGCGCGCGCCAACCTGAGCGTGTTCATCGAAAGCGCTCGCCGCCGTGGGCAGGCCATGGATCATACACTGTTCTATGGCCCGCCTGGTCTGGGCAAGACGACGTTGGCCCAGATCATGGCGCGCGAGCTGGGGGTCAGCTTTCGCATGACGTCAGGCCCGGTTCTGGCCAAGGCAGGCGATCTGGCAGCAATCCTCACCAACCTCGAGGCCCGCGATGTCCTGTTCATCGACGAGATCCACCGCCTGAACCCGGCGGTCGAAGAGGTGCTTTATCCCGCACTCGAGGATTTTGCCCTGGATCTGGTGATTGGCGAGGGGCCGGCGGCGCGGACTGTGCGTATCGACCTGCCGCCCTTTACCTTGGTCGGGGCGACCACACGCCTGGGCCTGCTGACCACGCCCTTGCGCGATCGTTTTGGCATCCCGACGCGGCTGGAGTTCTATGCCGTCCCGGAGCTGGTTCAGATCGTCACCCGCGCTGCCGGGCTGCTGAAGGCCGACGCGACGCCCGACGGCGCCAATGAGATTGCGCGGCGCGCGCGCGGCACACCTCGCATTGCGGGGCGGCTGCTGCGCAGGGTCGTAGATTTCGCATTGGTCGAAGGCGACGGGACGGTGACGGCCGAGATCGCCGATGGTGCGCTGACCCGCCTTGGCGTGGACGGGTTGGGGCTGGACGGTGCCGACAGGCGCTATCTGACCCTGTTGGCCGAGGACTATGGCGGTGGCCCGGTTGGGGTCGAAACCATCGCCGCGGCGCTGAGCGAGGCGCGCGATGCCATCGAAGAGGTGATCGAGCCTTACCTGCT
>CAYWND010000126.1:0-7313 GCA_964459085.1 uncultured Oceanibium sp.
GTTGCTGTTGGCACTGAACTTTCTGCCCAACACGACGCCCATCGAGAGCCCGCCTTGGCGACGTATTCGGGATGCGGGCGTTGCCATCGTGGGCGGGCTGGCAACGTTCGCGCTGGCGTATCACTATCTGATGAGAGATGCGATCACGACCCCGATTTCCGAATTCCACCTGGCCAATTCCTACAAGGGCGGCGGCGGCACCAACGTCGTCAACGTGATCCTAGTCGATTTCCGGGGCTTCGATACGTACGGCGAGATTATCGTTCTGGGCATCGCGGCTCTGTTGATTTTTGCGCTGACCGAAACTCTGCTGGACGGCCCTGTGCGGCGGCGTCTTTTGAACCGGACACCGGATCAACCACGGGCAGGTGACATGCATCCAATGATGATGGTTGTCCTGACCCGCGTGACCATGCCGGTTGTCCTGCTGGTGGGCTTTTACATCTTCCTGCGCGGCCATAACGAGCCTGGCGGAGGCTTTATCGCCGGGTTGATCGTGTCGATCGCGGTCGTCATGCAGTACATGGCCAGCGGGTTCAGTTGGGCGTCCGATCGCCTGCGGTACCCCTATCATGGGGTAATCGGGGCAGGCGTGCTGGTCGCCGGACTGACCGGGATCGGGGCCTGGTTTGCCTCGAAACCCTTCCTGACCTCGGCCTTTACCTATGTGCGCATCCCGCCCTTCAACAAGTTCGAATTGGCCACCGCGGCGCTGTTTGATCTGGGGGTCTTCCTGGCGGTTGTGGGTGCGGTGATGCTGTCTCTTGAGAGCTTCTCGCGCCTTGCCCGCCGAGCGGATACCGAAGACAGCGAGCATCCGATGGACATCGATCCCTCGCGGGACGATGCAAAGGGGGAGGCGTAAGATGGAGTTTCTTGTCGCCTCGGCCATTGGCCTGATGACCGCTGCGGGCATCTATCTGGTTCTTCGCTTGCGCACGTTCCCTGTCATCCTGGGCATGTCGCTGCTGACCTATGCGGTGAACGTGTTCCTGTTCGCGTCGGGCCGTCTGACGATTGGGGCGCCGCCCATCCTGCGCGATGACGTAAGCACTTACACGGACCCGTTGCCCCAGGCGTTGGTGTTGACCGCAATCGTGATCTCGTTCGGGATGACGGCTGTTGTCGTGATGATAGGCCTTGGCGCCTTTCTCGGTTCGGACGACGACCATGTCGATGACCAACCGACCGAGCCCTCGGAACCGGAGGGCCGGTTATGACCCACTGGATTGTCGCCCCCATCGTGCTGGCCGCGCGTTATCACATCGGCATTCAGCGCATCTTCTCGGTCGCTGGCGTCGTTGCGCTGATCGCGCTTGCCTCCGGGCTCGCATGGCAGGTCTCGGACGGGTCGGTCATCTACTATCGCCTGGGCGACTGGGCCGCGCCCTTCGGGATCGTGGTCGTCGGGGATCGCCTGTCGACCATGATGGTTCTGTTGACCTCGATCCTTGCCTTGTTCGTTCTGCTCTATGCCATCGGGTCCAGATGGGACGACCGGGGGCGCCATTTCCATGCGCTATTCCAGTTCCAACTGATGGGGATCCTGGGTGCGTTCCTGACCGGGGATTTGTTCAACCTCTTCGTCTTCTTCGAAGTTCTGCTGATTGCATCCTATGGATTGATGATCCATGCGGGCGGGAATGCGCGGCTGCGGGCTGGCGTGCAGTATGTGTTGTTCAACCTGATTGGATCGACGCTGTTTCTGTTCGCGCTGGGCTCAATCTATGCCGAGACCGGCACGCTGAACATGGCCGACCTGGCCGAACGTGTCGCCCTGATCGACCCCAGCGAGACAGTCGGCATCCGGGTGGCGGCCGTGCTGTTGCTACTGGTGTTTGCAATCAAGGCGGCGCTGGTTCCGCTGCATTTCTGGCTGCCATCGAGCTATGCCGAGGCACCTGCCCCGGTCGCGGCCCTTTTTGCCATCATGACCAAGGTGGGGGCCTATTCGATCATTCGGGTCTATACGATGATCTTCCCGCCGGATGTCGAGGTTACATCGGGTCTGCATGACCTGTGGCTGCTGCCAGCCGCGCTGATCTCGCTGGCCATCGGAATGGTCGGTGTACTGGCGGCACGCAAGATGGATCGGTTGGTGGCGTTTTCCGTCATCGGGTCAATGGGTATGGTGATGGTGGCAATCGCGCTGTTCAGCCCCGAGGGGATCGCCGCGGCACTTTACTACATCGTGCATTCGACCCTGGCTGCAGCAGTGCTGTTCCTGGTTTCGGACCTCGTGCGTATCGGGCGCGGGAATGTCGATCTGACCAGCCAGGCCCCGATGGCGGGCACGTATCTGACCGCCGCGATGTTCTTTGCCGGGGCCATTGCGATGGCCGGCCTGCCGCCTTTGTCCGGGTTTCTGGGCAAGTTGCTGGTTCTGGATGCCGCGTATGACAGCACACTGATGGTCTGGGTCTGGAGTGTGGTTCTGACGTCGAGCCTTATCAGCGTGGTGGGCTTTGCCCGCGCAGGCAGCGTCGTCTTTTGGAAAGCACACAGCATAGCAGCGTCCGAGGCGCCCGTGGCCGACACCAGGACGCCTTCGGTTCTGGCGTATTCTGCTGTCGGCGGGTTGTTTGCGCTGCTGGTTGCCCACACAATCTTTGCCGGGCAGGTGCACGCCTATACCACCAAGATGGCCAGCCAACTGTTTGCGCCCGACGAATACATCTCGGTTGTTCTGGAAACACCCGGCAAGCTGAGCAAACCGAAGGAGGATCACTGACATGGCCCGCGCCTTCCAATGGCTCATGCCGCACCCGCTGTTGACCCTGATCCTGGCGGTGGTCTGGGTGCTGCTGCAAAACCAGGTGACCGCCGGGATGGTCGTCTTCGGCATTATCCTGGGTATCATCATCCCGCGGATGACGGCGGTTTGGTGGCCGGATACGCCCCAAGGTTTCCGCATGGGCAAAATGGTCACGTACAGCGTTGTCGTGATCTGGGACATCATTGTCGCCAACATCCAGGTTGCCTGGATCGTCCTGACCGTCCCGAATGCCAAACTCAGGCCCGCCTGGATTGTCATACCTTTGGAGCTGAAACAGCCCGAGGCCATCACGGTGCTGGCGGGCACGATTACCCTGACCCCTGGCACGGTCTCGGCCGATCTGTCGGACGAAGGCCACAGCCTGTTGGTTCATGTCCTGCACACTGACGACCCCGACGCGATCCGGGACGAGATCAAGACCCGCTACGAACGCCGCCTTCTGGAGATTTTCGTATGATGCCCGCTGACATCCTGAACATCGCTCTGATTATCGCGCTGATCGCCCTGGCTGCCGGCCAGGTTCTGTCGATGGTGCGCCTGGCTATCGGCCCTACCAACGGCGATCGGATCCTGGCGTTGGATACGATGGCCATCAACGCCCTTGGGCTGGTGATCGTCCTGGGCATCCACCAAGGCGTGAAGGTCTATTTCGAGGTCGCATTGTTGATCGCGATGCTGGGCTTTGTCTCGACCGTGGCGTTGGCGCGGTTCATTCTGCGGGGGGACATCATCGAATGATGCTGGAAACACTCGCACTATATGCGGCGTCGCTGTCGCTCTTGATCGGGGCCGGGTTCATCATGGTGGGCGTGATCGGCCTGCTTAAGTTCAACGACCCGATGACCCGGCTTCACGCACCGACCAAGGTCGGCACGCTTGGCATCGGGATGCTGCTGCTGGCGTCCATGCTGAATGCGCTGGCCGCGGGCGATCCGTCGATTCACGAAATGCTGATCATGGCGTTCCTGTTTGTGACCGCGCCTATCTCGGCCCATTTCATCGCCAAGGTGGCCATACATCGTCGCACCTGCGAGACACCGCCCTCGCCACCGCGGGACGATACGTGGTCAACGCTGAGCACGCCGGGCAGTGGCGGGGATTAGACGGCAAAATCGCAGCAAACGCCGGGTCTTGTCCACCTGCCCGATCTAGCTGGGCGGGTCGAAGAGATAGCCGATGCCGCGCGCTGTTCGGATGATTTCGGGTTTCTGCGGGTTCTTTTCGATTTTGCGGCGCAGACGCGAGATCCGGATGTCGATGCTACGGTCATAGGGATCCCAGGACCGATCATGCGCTTGTTCGAGGATCTGGTCGCGGTTCAGAACCCGCCCCCGATTTTCGGCGAACAGCTTCAGCAGCCTGAATTCCATCGCTGTGATCTGAACCTCATCCCCCTCCGCATTGAGAAGCTTCGCACCCTCTAGATCCAGCACGAAATCCCCAAACGCGACCCTTTCGCCGACGACCGCAGCGGGGTTTTGAGCAGCCTGACTGGCCCCTTGACGCCGCAGCACGGCCTTTATCCTTGCTTCGAGCTCTCGCAGGTCCACGGGCTTGCCCAGATAGTCATCGGCCCCCATTTCGAGGCCGACGATCTTGTCGATTGTCTCGCCTGCCGCGGTCAGCATCACGACGGCGGTGTTGTAGGTGGCGCGCAAGGTCCGCAGCATTGTCAGGCCGTCGCGGCCTGGCATGTTGATGTCCAGCAGGATCAGGTCGGGTTCTTTTTCTTCGACCAGGGCCTCTAACTCGTCGCCATTTGCGGCCATACGCACGGTGAACCCCCGCTTTTGCAGGTATTCCTGCAGCATTTCGCGCAAATCGGCTTCGTCGTCGCAGATCAGGATGTCTTGAAGATCACTCATGCGCTTTCCCTCGGGCGAAGTTCGGACACGAATTCGCGCAATTCCTTTGGCGACACCGGTTTTTCCAGGAAGGGGCGTCCCGCCTCGGCCAGAAAGGTCTGCGAGGACCGGCCCAGGGTGTCGCCGGTGATAAACCCGACCCTCGACACCAGCCCAGGGTGGTCACTTTTGATCATCTCGAACAGCGCGCGTCCGTCCAGATCCGGCATGTTCAGATCGCTTATCACGATATCAAAGCCCTCGCGGTCCAGCAGGTCCAGGCCTTCGGCGACGGTTGCCACGGCACTGGCGTCATAGCCGGCGCGGTTCAACACTTCGGCATTCAACTCGGCGACATCCTCTTCGTCGTCGATAACCAGCACACGATGGACCTTGTCCTTGCTCGCCGTCTGATCCAGGACTTCGGGAACTTCGGGGGCTTGTGCCACCCTAGACGGCAATTCGAGCACAAAGCGGGCGCCACCGCCATCACCTTGCTCGACGCGGATTGCCCCGCCATGGGACGACGCGATCTGGTGGCACATCGACAGACCCAGCCCAGTCCCCTCGCCCACCCCCTTGGTGGTGAAAAACGGCTCGAACACCCGCTTGCGAATATCGGCGGGAATGCCCGGGCCGTTGTCTTCTACGGTCAGGATCACCTTATCCTCGCCTTGCAAGGTCCCCAGCCGGATAATCCCCTGCTTACCGGATGCTGCGATCGCTTGTTCGGCGTTTATGATCAGGTTGATGACAAGCTGAGCGAGCTGGTCCGCATCCCCCTCGACCGTCCCAAGATCCGCATCCAGTTCCGTTTCGATCTCGACCGAATAGGCGTCGTCACCATAGCGGGCAACTTCGATGGCGACCTGGGTGACCTCGTTCAGATCCACCGCCTCGATCCGGGACGGTTCTTGCCGGGCCATGGCCAGGAACGTCTTGACGATCCGGGCGCACCGTTCGGCCGCCTCGCTGATCTTGCGGATCTTCTGCCGGGTTTGATCGTCGGGGGCTTCTTCTTCCAGCATCATCGCATGGCCGACAACGACCGACAGGGGATTGTTCAGCTCGTGCGCAACACCGGCCAACAAACCGCCCAGCGCGGACATCTTTTCGTTCTGAAACGTCAGTTCGCGGCGGCGGTCAAGCTCGGCCTCCATGCTGAACTGTTGCGTAAGGTCGCGCGCAAAGGTGACCAGCACGTCCTGCCCATCCCATTCGGTCAGGCGACCGGACACCGCCGCCCAGAACTTTTCCCCCTTCGCGTTCAGAAACTGCTCGCGATACTCGGTCACCGCGCCGTCCCGCCGTAGGGCATCCAAAAACCCGCCCCGTGCATCGGGGTTGGCATAGAACGCTTTGGCGTCCAGCCCTTCGCCAAACAAGGCAACAAGTTCGGGACTGCGATACAGGATCTCGCCCGTGTCTGCACGATTCATCAGAACCGGTGCGGGACAGGCCTCGATAACCTTCCTCAGCAGGGCTTCGCGATCCAGAACGCTGGTCAGGTTGGTGATCGAGGACACCACACACGGCTCGCCCTGATACTCGGTCAGCATTCCCGACAGCGCGACCGAGATTGTCTTGCCATCCTTGTCGATGCACTTGGTTCGAAAGTCTGAAACCTTGCCGTGTTCTCGCAGTTCAGAGATATACGCGATCCGCGTTTCGGGGTCTGCGAAATGATCGATCGCATATTCGGAATGACCTATCAGGTCGATCGCAGCGGGCGAGCGCCAGACGATCTTGCTGTCAGACACGCGCCCCATGACGACGGGAATGGGATTGGCGTCCAGGATGCTGTTCAGCAGCGTGGCGTGATGCTCGGCCGCATCTTCGGCCCTGGACCGTTCGGTCACATCCTTGCGGCGCAGCACGAACCCGCCGTTGCGCATCGGGGTATAGGCGATGTCAAAGATGCGACCGTCCGCCGAGACCTGGGATTCTCGCCGGACACCTTCGCTGCGCAGCCGATCGGCCTGCAGGTCAAAATCCTGATCCGGGTCGTAATTCGCAGCCTCGAGGCCCGCATCGATATAGGCGCGCATGAAAGTGCGCCACTGCATCCCCGGCACCGCCATATGGGCAACCGGGCCCAGATAGTCGCGGTACAGTCGGTTGCAATAGACCAGACGCTCGTCCGCGTCATAGATCGCCAGCCCCTCGTCGACCGTCTCGAGCGCGTCGAAAAGAATGTTCGTAAGGGGATCTTGGGGTGCGTTCATACGTATCCTTTTAGCGTCCTCGTGTTTCGGGCGCATTTCAACACCCCGCCCGTTTGTTTCAATTGTATCAGCAAAATGGCCAATCTGCGCAGTCGCGCGCGTTTTATTGAATGTTTTACCGGGACTTGCGCCGAAAGGGGCCCGCGCGGCGCATCTGAATGAATTGAAACCTGAAACCCTGTGCGGTGACAACAAACCGCAAACTTGGACAGCCAATTTCGCCCTCATCGAAACACCGCGGTCACGCCGCAACCCGAATGGAGCGAACAATGTTCAGTAAAGCGACAGCACAGCCGAGCGCATCCCGGCATGGGTCGTCCTTCGTCTTCGAGGCGATGCGGGTTGCGGTGAACCAGATCCAACCACGTCCCAGAGACCGGAGACCACGCCGCGATGACAGCCGGGTGATTGACAACAGCCGGTTCGAAACAAACGCCGCGTTCTGGGATTGCGGTTGAGCCATCCAGC
>CAYWND010000127.1:0-7298 GCA_964459085.1 uncultured Oceanibium sp.
AGGATATCGAGCGGGTCAAGAATACACCGGGTCTGAAAGTCATTACCGTGCCCCAGAACCGGGTGATCTTCTTTGGTATGAACCAGGGTGATGCGGACCTGACCACGGACAATGTCGAGGGCAAGAACCCGTTTTCGGATGTCCGCGTGCGGCAGGCCATCAACATGGCGATCAATCGTGACGCGATAAAGAAGATCGTGATGCGCGACCAGTCAGTTCCGGCGGGCGTCGCCATGCCACCGTTCGTGAACGGATGGACTGCGGCGCTGGATTCGGTGCCCGCGACCGATATCGAAAAAGCCAAGGCCCTGATGGCCGAAGCGGGCTATGCCGACGGCTTCTCGATCCCGCTCAACTGCCCGAACGATCGCTACATCAATGACGAAGCGATCTGCCAGGCTGCGGTGGGCATGCTGGCCCAGATCGGGATCACCGTGAACCTCGAGGCGCTGCCCAAAGCGCAGCACTTCCCGCTGATCGGCAATCTGCAAACCGACTTTTACATGCTGGGCTGGGGTGTTCCGACCTATGACAGCGAGTACATCTTCAACTTCCTGGTCCACACCAAGGGCGAGAAGTACGGCTCGTGGAACGGCACGCGCTACTCGAACCCCGAGATCGATGCCAAGATCGTCGGCCTGGCATCTCAGACGGACCTGGACGCGCGGAATGCAGATATCGCGGCGATCTGGGATCAGGTGCAGCAGGACCTGCTGTACATTCCGATCCACCACCAGGTGCTGAACTGGGGCATGTCCGACAAGGTCGAGACAATCGTCGCCCCGGATGACGCCGCCAAGTTCAAGTACTTCACGCTGAACTGACGACTTCGCATACCCAGCCGACCGCCGCAGATCCCGCGGCGGTCGGCAACTTGCTGGGCCGAGGTGCCCGCTAGGTCGCACCCACAATCAAAAGATCTTTGGGAAAGCTGGTCAGGGACCGGGACCCGCCCTGCGTCACCAGAACATCGTCCTCGATCCGCACCCCAAAGTCATCGGTGTCGTACAGGCCCGGTTCATTGGTAAAGACCATGCCAGGCTTCATGATCTCAGCGTTTCCCCGCATGATATAAGGGGCCTCGTGCACCTCGCGGCCCAGGCCGTGACCGGTCTTGTGCAGGATCCGATCCGCAAAGCGCGACGCCTCCAGAACGTTGGTCACCGCATCATCGATGTCATGCGCGGTGACACCTGGCCGCGCAGCCGCATGGCCAGCGGCATTTGCCGCAAGCACGGTGTCATAGACCTCGCGCTGCAGATCGGTGGCATGGCCGACGAAAACCGTGCGCGTGATATCCGCGGCCATCCCCTCACGCCGCGCCCCGAAATCCAGCAGCAGCGCATCGCCCGGCTGCACAGGGTAGTCCTCGCGCGCATGGGCGTGCGGCAGGGCCGAGTTACGGCCCGCTGCGACGATGGGACCAAAGGACAGTCCATCCGCGCCTTCGGCAAAAAGTGCCTGGATCAATGCGCGCTCGATCTCTTTCTCGGTCTGACCGGGCCGCACACCGTCCAGCACCCGCGACAACGCCCGTTCGGACACACCGATGGCCGCCTCGAGGCCCGCGATCTCGGCCGCGGTCTTGCAGATGCGCAATTCCGAGATCTGGCGCTCGCCATCGATGATCTCCAAGCCCGGGCTGGCGGCCTGAAGCGCGTGGTGAACGAACACGCGCATCACCTGGCCCTCAACCGCGACGCGCCGTAGCGGTACGGCCTCTAGGAGAGCATCAAACGCGGCCTGATACCCGTCCTGGTCACGCCACGCAAAAACGTCCCCTTCAAAGTGCACATGCCCCCAGGACTCCATCTCCAGACTGGGGACGATCGCCGCCGGGGCGCGGTCACTGGGAACAACCAGCAGCAGCGGCCGCTCGTTGCCATGAAACGCCTGTCCCGCGACCCGCGTGAAATTCGCGCCCGGGACCAGGATGACAGCATCCACATCCATCTCGGCCGCGACAGATCGCAAACCGTCGAGTCCTTCCATGCGCATCCCCTGTTCGCTGTTTCGCCGCCTGGGGCCGACACGACCGCTGCCGACCCCTGGTGCAGTGACCCGTCAGTCCTCCATCGGCCCGCCAGCGTCTTTCCAGGCGCTGATGCCGCCGACATTCGACACGTTGGTATAGCCCATATCTTGCAGGGTCTTTCCGGCCAAAGCGGCCTGACCGCCCGCGCCGCAGACCAGGCAGATATCCGCATCAGCCGTCAGTGCCGCGTTGTGGAACGGCGTCGCAGGATCGGCGGCGAACTCGATGAACCCTCGGGGAATGCGTTCGGCGCCCGCGATTGTGCCGGACTTGGCAATGTCGCCGCTGTCACGGACATCCACGAAAACGGTGCCGCCCGCGCTGTGTTTCGCGATGCCGTCCTCGCTGCTGATCCGGGGCACGGCGGCGTTCGCTTCTTCCAGAAAATCCTTGGCTGTCTTCATGATACTATCCTCCGGTGTCGCTGCGTGAATTGCACAAGATCTATCGTCTGGTACACCAAAAGCAACCGCACGCGGCCCGGGACAGACACCGCCAGTCACGTGTTCGTGAAGACCCGGGCGATTCCCTGCTGGAAACCGCCGCACCGCGCCATACGATGCAACCCAGGCCCGACCGCCCCAAAAGAGGGCATCAACAGGAGAGTTATAATGCGCCTTTCCCTTCTTGCTGCGGCATCGCTGGTAGCGCTGTCCGCCGCCGCCCAAGCGGAAACATTCCGCTGGGCCGGAACCACAGACCCGCAAACCATGGATCCGCACGCCGTCAACTCGGCCCCCGTCCTGGGGTTTCTGAACAACGTGTACGAGGGGCTATTGCGGCTCGATAAGGGACTTCAGGCAGAAGGGGCCCTGGCCGAAAGCTGGGAGGCCGTGGACACCACCACCTGGCGGTTCAACCTGCGCCAGGGCGTCAAGTTTCATGGGGGCGAGGATTTCACCGCCGAGGACGTGATGTTCTCGTACCAGCGCGCCAGTTCCGAGGCGGCGGATACCGCATCGTGGTTCGCACCTGTGGCCGAGGTCAAGGTGGTCGACGACTTCACGATCGACTTCATCATGACGCGCCCGAACCCGGTCTTCCCGGTGTCGATCGCCAATTTCATGATCATGGACAAGGGCTGGGCCGAAACGATCGGTGCCGAACTGCCGGCCAAGGATGCCGAAAACTTCGCGACGCTGAATGCCAATGGTACCGGGGCCTTCCGCCTGGTCGAGCGGCAGCCGGGCCTCAAGACGTCGCTGGCGCCCTTTGACGGCTGGTGGGACACGCCCGAGCACAACGTCACCAGCGCCGAGTTCACACCGATCCAGAACCCGGCCACCGCCGTTGCGGCCCTGCTGTCGGGCGAGATCGACATGATCAACCCGGTGCCGATTCAGGATGCCGCCCGCGTCGATGCGCGAGACGGGGTCAAGGTGCTGGACGGGGTCGAGACCCGCACGATTATGCTGGGGTTCGCCCACCAGGCGGATACGTTGAAGTACGGTGCCGATGCAGGTGCGCCCAATCCCTTCAAGGACCCGCGTGTCCGCGAGGCGGTTTCGCACGCAATCAACGTGGACGCGATCACCACCACGCTGTTCCGCGGTGCCGCCCAACCGGTCAGCCAGCTGGTGACGCCCTCCATGCGCGGGTACTCCACCCAGCATGCCGACCGCCCCGCCTATGACCCGGACAAGGCCAAGGCGCTGCTGGCCGAGGCAGGCTATCCGAACGGATTTTCGTTCGGACTGAAATGCCCCAACAACCGCTACATCAGCGACGAAGCGGTCTGCCAGGCGGTCACCGCGATGCTGGCTCAGGTGGGTGTCACGGCCGAGTTGGACGCAATGCCGGTCAGCAACTACTGGCCCGAACTGCGCGCCGATAACTTCGACATGTACATGTTGGGTTGGTCGCCGGGCGGGGCCTTTGACCACGAACATCCCGTGCGCTTCCTGGCCTCGACCCCGAATGCCGAGAAAAAGCTGGGGTCGTGGAACTTCGGCGGTTACTCGAACGCGCGGATCGACGAATTGCTGCCCGGCATCCAGTCCGAGATCGACGAAGCCAAGCGCCAGGCAATGCTGGACGAGGTCACGGGCATCTACACCTCGGAATATGCCTACGTTCCGCTCTATGTTCAGCCGCTGGTCTGGGGCGCACAGGACAATATCGACCTGACCCTGCGCGCGGATAACTTCTTCATCCTGCGCTGGGTGACTGTGAACTGAACACGAAAAGGGGCCCCCAACACGCCGTTAAGGGCCCCTTGCATCGTCCCAAAGTATTCCGAGGCGCGAGGCAGCGCCGCGCCCCGCGCGTCAGCGCGTGTTGCGGCGGCGCAGGAATGCCAGCAGGCCGACACCACCCAGCAGCATCGGCAGGCCGGCTGGCACCGGCACGACGCTGGGCTTGACCTCGAAATTCGTCCGGATGTTGAAGTTCGACTGGGTCGTGTGCCGCTCGGCAAAGAACATCGTGAATGCATAGTCCGTATTCAGTGACAGCCCGAACCGATCGACCAGGTCCTGCCCGGTTACCGTGCCGCTGCGCGCCGGGTGAACGCCACCCAGATCGATCGCCAGATTGCCGTCGATGAACAGCCAGACATCATCGTCACCCGTAAACCGGAAAAACTCGTCCGCCTCGAAGTTCAGGATACCCCCGACCTCGAACGTAAAGTGATAGTTGTGCCGACGCCCCTGGTTGCCCAGCAGCAGACCGTCGAGCGGAAAGAAGCTGCTGGAACCGTATTCAAAGACCCCAGGCGCCGTTTCCTGCAGATCGATCTGGTAGGACATCGACTGGTTCACCCCGTCAACGTCGCGGAACCACTGGTCAAAGTTGGCGGCGTTGGTATAGGCGATCCCCGCGCCTGCGGCATTGAACACCGGCTTGCCGTCGGGTCCCAGCGTGGACATGACCGCATCCTGATCCAGACCGCCGATCCGGTACTGCATGTCCGGGTGGCTGTCGTTGAAATCCCTCAGTGTCCCTTCCAGGGTCACGGTCGCAGCACTTGCCGCGCCGGCGCCGATCCCGAATGCCAGAATGGATGCGGCAAACCTGCCGATGATCGTATTCATATCTCTGCCCTTTATCCCCACGAAACGCGTGTACCAATTACATGGGAACCCGATTAACGGTTGTTCCCGGACTCATCCCTGTTCCGAGATCCGGGCAGCTTTGGGGCCGGACAGCGACGATTCAAAGGTTTTTAAGTAATCGCGATACCGCTTGCCGGGTTCGGCGGCGAAAACCCTGCCATTTATGTGGCATGCGATCATGCGGTCGACGCGAAACACGCGAAAAGCCTGCCGCAACTCGCACCACGTTGTCGTGGTCCAGACGTGGCCCCAGTATTCGACATTCAGCGGTCGCACAGACCTTCGCGTCCGCTGATCGCCGAGATCGGTGTAGTCCAGGTCCAGCACCAGTTGCCGCGCCACCGCCTGTCGCAGGGTGTGCAAACGGTCCTCCAGTCCCGCCGACGCCGGCATGCGAACCGTCAGTCCGCTCAGATAGTCCTGCCGACGGCGCTCTTCTGGGATGACCGCCTGGATCTTGGTCCTCAGCCGTCCGGCGCCGCGTGCCAGGTCCGCATCGCCCGCCTGTTCCGCCACGGCGACGCCAAACTGCAACGCGGCCAGTTCGCTGGCATCCAGCGTCAGCGGTGGCAGAAAGATCGGCGCACGCAGGATATAGCCTACCCCGCGTGCGCCCTCGATCGGGACGCCGCTTGCCACCAGCGTTTCGATGTCACGATAGATCGTGCGCACCGAAACCCCCATCTCTGCCGCCAGGTCCTCACCTCGCCAGGTGCGGCCTGACCGAAAGAGCTGGATCAGCTCGAACAGGCGATCCGTGCGGCGCATACCTATCCGTTGCTGCCCATCAGGGCTTCGTGCCGCATCTCCATCCCTTCGGGATTGACCGCCTGAAGAAACGGGACAAGGTCCTGGTTTTCCATCAGGGCCTTTGACGCTGCCTGAGCGTCCGCCATGCTGTCCCATTCCAGATGGTCCAGCCACATTCCGTCGGGACCGCAGGACAGGCGGCGCTGCACGAACCCGGGTTGGGCGTTCAGCCAGGCGTTCACCGGCGCCACACGCTTGAGGAATTCGTCATCCGTGATGCCGTCTGCCAGTTTGAACCTTACGGCTTCGATCACTTTGCTGTTCATCCGTTGTCTCCTTTGTCTTGATCGGATGAGATTGGAGTAGCGCATCACAACTGACACTATATTGTCAGTTGAAACCCAAAACCACGCCAAACCTGCCCGATCCGGCGTCACCAGGCTTTGCAGCATCTGACCCAGGCGGTTGCCGCTTGACCCCGCCCCGCGGTTCCCCCACGAATGAGGGACAAGAGGGTTACGAATGCTCGCCTACATCATCCAACGCGTCTTTCAGTCCGCCATCGTGCTGCTGCTGGTGGGTCTGGTCGCGTTTTCCATGTTCCGGTTCGTTGGCGACCCGATCGACAACATGCTGGGCCAGGAGCGTACGGATGCCGATATCGTACGGCTGCGCGCTCAGCTTGGCCTCGATCAGCCCTTCCCGGTCCAGTACTACCGTTTTCTCGAAGGCGCGGTGCAGGGCAATTTCGGCGTAAGTTACCGCCAGGGCCGTCCGGTGTCCCAGATCATCGCCGAACGCGCGCCCGCGACCCTGGAACTTGCCGCCGTCTCGGGCTTCCTGGCGATATCGATCGGCGTGATCCTGGGGGTCTTCACCGCCATACGAAGGCGAGGGATCGCGGCAAATATCATCATGTCCACTTCGTTGATCGGGGTGTCGCTGCCAACGTTCCTGATAGGGATACTCTTGATATACCTGTTCGCGGTGGAACTTGGATGGCTACCATCCTTTGGCAGGGGCGAGGTGGTTGATCTGGGTGGCTGGACAACCGGGTTCCTGACCGCCAGCGGGCTCAAGGCCCTGATCCTGCCGTCGATCACGCTGGGCCTTTATCAGATGACGCTGATCATGCGGCTGGTTCGGTCCGAGATGCTGGAAGTCCTGCGCCAGGACTATATCCGCTTCGCCCGCGCCCGGGGCCTGAAAGACCGCGCGGTGAACTTTCGCCATGCGCTGGTCAACACGCTGGTCCCGGTGATCACGGTCACCGGCCTGCAACTGGGCTCGATCATCGCCTTCGCGATCATCACCGAGACCGTGTTCCAGTGGCCCGGCGTCGGCCTGCTGTTCATTAATGCAATCCAGTTCGTCGATATCCCGGTGATGGCGGCCTACCTGATGCTGATCTCGGTGATGTTCGTGGGCATCAACCTGATCGTCGACATCCTCTACTACTT
>CAYWND010000128.1:0-7283 GCA_964459085.1 uncultured Oceanibium sp.
GTCATCTGGTCGGGCTGTGTGATGGTCACAGCATTCGCGGCAAAGTCGGATCGCCCAGCCAATATTGCGGGCTTGCCATGCAGAAACCCCTCGAACGCGGCGGCCGAGGCCTGGCTAACCGTAAAGTCGCAACCGGCCAGCAGATCGTGAATGCTGGCCTCGATCACCTCGACCCCGTTTTCACGCGCATGGCGGGATTGCAACATCCGGCGCAACTCGGTGCGTTGGCGCGGGTGCGGCTTTATCAGCACACGCCGTGCGCCCCTCGCTGCAATGGTGGCGTCGACCAGCGTCTCGAGATCCATATGAAACTGGTCCTCGGTCGCGGTGATCGGTTCCTGGGCGAAAAACGCTATGTAACCGGTCCCCAGAGCGCCCGGATCGGCTACGGGCTGGGGGTACTTCGACCGGTTGGCGGCCACCAGATCGGCGCGCAGCCGCGCGACCAGCGCCTGTGCAAGATGGTGATCCGGAGGCTTGACCCGGGCCTGCGCGATCGATGAATGCCAGCGCGCGCCCCGCCGGTCGCAATACCAGAAACCGTGCACATAGGTCGGCGCGGCATGCAGGACGTGCCGTCCCTCCAGCGGCAATCCGCCCAGAAAGACATGCAGATGGTGACTGTCCCTGGCTGCTTCGCGGTTCTGGGGTCGCGACGACACCACCCGTACAGGCACCCCCCTCTCCTCGCCCAGATCCGCCAGCGCATTAAAGAAATCCAGTTTCCTTTCAAGCACCTGTGCGCGCATGTCGAACCTGGTGTGGATCAGGATATGGCGGTCGCGCAGCCGCCCAAGGTCTGGGCCGATGATCCGTCTTTGTCGCAGAAACTTCACGGCACGCGGGCCCTTTCCAATGTTACGCTTCGCTCACGAAACCGTGAGCAATAGACAGACTGAGGCAGCTTGACGCACCCTGCAACCCGCCTACCCTGACTTGCATACTCAACCGCGGGGAAATTGAAATGAAAGCACGTTTTCTGGTTGTCGGTCTGACGGCAGCCGCATTCGCAGCGTCGACAATGACGGTTTCGCTGGCTGGTGGCCACGCGCCCAGCGAAAAGCGCGAGGCCGCAATGGGGGTTGTCGGCAAGTCGACGGGGACCATCGGCGACATGCTGAAAGGGGCAAAGGCCTTCGATGCAGTGGCAGCAAACGAGGCTCTTGCTGCGATGCGCGCCGCTGTCGAGGGATTTGGCGATCTTTATCCGGACGGCACCGAAGGACAGACCTCGAACAAGTTCCTGGCCGGGCCCAAGGTCTGGACAGATCGCGCCGGTTTCGAGGCCGAGATCGCCAAGTTCGAGGCCGCGCTGGACGCTGCCATTGCCGCCAATCCTCAGGATCAGGCCGCGCTTGGGGCGGCATTTGGTGCGGTTGGCGGCTCGTGCAAAAGCTGCCACGAAGGCTATCGCATCCAGCAGTAGCGCAGCATTATGCGCCGGTTTCTGATGTGGGCATTGGTCGTCGCGATGCTAGTCGCGGCGACAGGTCTTTATGTGACACGCGCGCGCAGCATCGCGGCCGAAGACCTTCCACCACACCAACCGTCTGTCGCGGCTGGCGAGATCATGTTCGCTGCGGCAGGCTGCGCATCGTGCCACGCCGCGCCCGGCACAAAGGGCGAGGCCAAGCTGGTGCTGGCAGGCGGGCTGGAATTCAAGACACCCTTCGGGATTTTCCACGCGCCCAACATCTCGACCGATCCCGAACATGGGATCGGGACATGGGACGCGGCCCAGTTCGCGTCCGCCGTCATCCACGGGACACGTCCCGATGGCGCGCATTACTATCCGGCGTTTCCCTACGGGTCCTATGCCCGGATGCGGATCGAGGATGTGCTGGACCTCAAGGCCTATATGGACACGTTGCCGGCCGACGCCACACCGTCCAAGCCGCATGATCTGGGCTTTCCATTCAACATTCGGCTGACGCTGGGCGGGTGGAAGCTGATGTTCATGAACACGGACCCTGTCCTGCTACCGGCCACCGATCCGGTCCTGGCCCGTGGGCAATACCTGGTCGAGGGGCCGGGCCATTGCGGCGAATGCCATACGCCACGAAACGCCTTGGGCGGACTGGACACGGCCCGCTGGCTGGCAGGCGGGCCCAATCCTGACGGACCGGGGCGCATCCCCGGCATCACACCTAGGACGTTGGACTGGTCCGAAGAGGACATTGCCTATTATCTTGAATCCGGATTTACACCCGAATTCGACACCGCGGGCGGCTCGATGGTCGCCGTGGTCGAAAACACCGCCAAGCTGCCGCCCGAAGATCGCGCCGCCATTGCGGCCTACCTCAAAGCGGTTCCAGCAGTGAATTAGGCGGCAACAACCCGCTCAGCGCTTGTCAAAACGGACTTTGACAAAGGATCCGGGTGCCGGTTCCAGAACCCCGTGAACCTTGCCTGGCTTGCGCGCATTGACCATGCGGCCCGATCTGGTCGACAGCCATGCGTCCCAGTCGATCCACCAGGATCCGGGAGTCTCGGTCGCCCCCTCCAGCCAGCCTTCCAACGTTTCGGCCGACATGTCCTCGTTGGTCCAGTATTGGTACTTGCCCGCCGCCGGGGGATTGACCACGCCCGCGATATGGCCCGATCCCGACAACACGAACCGCACGTCCGCCCCGGTCATCTGCCGCGCACCGCGATAGACGCTGGCGGCCGGTGCGATGTGATCCTCCTTGGTGGCGACGTGGTACACCGGCCCCTTGATATCGGCCAGCGTTACAGGAGTATCCAGCACCGACAGATCGCCCTTGGCGAACTCGTTCTGGTCGTAGAAGTTTTCCAGATAAAAATGATGCACATGCGCGGGCATCGCCGTTGAATCCGCATTCCAGTAGAGCAGATCGAACGGGAATGGGTCCTTGCCCAGCATGTAGTTGTTGACGATATAGGACCAGATCAGGTCGTTCGATCGCAGCATGTTGAATGCCGACGCCATCTTTTGCGCGGGCAGATAGCCCTGTTCCATCTCGGCATCGACCGCCTTGATGGTCTCGTCATCGACAAACACCTGCAATTCGCCTGCATCGTCGAAATCCAATTGCGCGGTAAAGAACGTGGACGAGGCGATGCGCTTGTCCTTCTTCCTGCCCAGATAGGCCATCAGGGTGCCGGTCAGCGTGCCCCCGATGCAATAGCTGGCAACATGCAGCGACTTCTGGCCCGTCTCTTTCAGCGCGGCGTCGATCGCCTCCATCGCGCCCTTGGTCAGATAGCTGTCCCAGGTCTCATCCTTCTGGCGTTCATCGGGATTGACCCACGAGATCATGAAGACCGTATAGCCCTGGCCGACCAGCCACTGGACCATCGACTTCTTGGTGTTCAGATCCAGCACGTAGTACTTGTTGATCCAGGGCGGAATGATCAGCAGCGGCTTGGCATGAACCTTTTCGGTCGTCGGCGCGTACTGGATCAGTTGCAGAATATCGTTTTGGTAGATCACCGACCCATCGGTCACCGCCATATCGCGCCCGACCTCGAACGCATCCATATCGGTCTGGCGGATCAGCAGTTGGCCTTTGCCGCGTTCCAGATCCTCCAGCATCATGTGCAAGCCCTTGACCAGGTTACCGCCCCGCTGTGCGGCGGTTGCTTCCAGAACCTCGGGGTTCAGGGCAAAGAAATTCGCGGGGTTCAGGGCTTCGACGAAGTTGCGCGTATAGAACTCGGCCTTTTTGCGCTCGCGCGGATCCATATCGCCCAGGTTGTGTACCGTATGCGCAATCCAGCCCGAGGTCAGCAGATAGCTGTCCTTGAGATATTCGAACAGTGCGTTCTCGGACCACTCGGGATGCTGAAACCGGCGTCCGGCCTCGGCCTTCAGCGGCAGGGTCGGCGCCGGAGTGTCCTTGGCGCCCAGCCATTTCAACGTCGCCGCCTGCCACAACGCAGTCTGGTCGGCCCAGTACTCCATCGTGGCATCGGCAACCTGTTGCGGATTGTCGAACATGGCCCGGCCCAGCGCCAGCCACGCAGGCACGGTATTCAGCGGGTCCGCCGAGGACGGCACCCCCTCGTCGGCCTGGGCCTCCAGCCACCGGGTCCAGATCTTCTGGCTGGTCTCGGCCACCTCGGCCATATTCGCCGCCATCTCGGCGCTTTGCTCGGCCAGGGTCGGATCTTCGCCGGTTTGCTCTGTCTTCATGTCCGCCCGCTTGCCCCGCTGGCAAGCTCTCCCTACTGTGGGACCGCCCAGACTGCCTGCACGGTCCTCTAATGATCCACGATCCGCCTTATCTACGTCAACTCGCCCGCAAACGCACTGCGGCGTTGTTGCTTGCGACGCTGGGACCGTCGGCTTGCGCAAGCCTCGAGGCACCTGACACCGCCTTTACACCATCCCCGGCGGCGCAATCCGCAGGCTACCCTGCGCTGGCGGACGAGCAGACAGTCGCCGCCACGCTGGCCGCCACCGGCACGCCTTACACTCAAATCCAGGTCGAAACGGATGCACTGGCCGCCCGCGCCGATGCGCTGGCCGCCCGCGCGGGCCAAAGCGGCGCGCCAGTGCTCAGCCCGCAAGACCGGGCCCGTATCCTGGCAGCCAGCGACCAGACAGACTGATCCGGTCTGGGCATCCCAACCGCACGGCGCTATACCCTGCCCCGCATCGTCCCTGATCAAACAAAAGACTACCCGCCATGGCCGAAGACTTCTACCGCATCAAGCGCCTGCCCCCCTACGTGTTTGCCGAGGTCAACCGGCTCAAGGCCGAATACCGCGCTGCGGGCATGGACATCATCGACTTCGGCATGGGCAATCCCGACATGGACACGCCCGCCCACATTGTCGACAAGCTGGTCGAAACCGTACGCCGCCCGCGCACACACCGCTATTCCGCGTCCAAGGGGATCCCGGGCCTGCGCCGCGCCCAGGCAGGTTACTACGAGCGCCGCTTCGGGGTGAAACTGAACCCCGAGACCGAGATCATCGCCACGCTGGGCTCCAAAGAAGGGCTGGCCAACCTGGCCATGGCGATCACCGCGCCTGGCGATGTCATGCTGGTGCCCAATCCGTCCTATCCGATCCACCCCTACGGCTTCATGATCGCGGGCGGCACGCTCAGGCACATCCAGACGCTCGAAGCGGATGGTCGTTTCCACCCCGAGGCGTATATGCGCGCCCTCGACCGCGCGATCACCCATTCGGTGCCCAAGCCGGTGGCGGTGGTGGTCAATTTTCCGTCCAATCCGACGGCACAACTGGCCGACCTGGATTTCTATACAGACCTGGTGGCCTTTGCCCGCAAGCACCACCTATGGGTCCTGTCGGACCTCGCCTATGCCGAGATCTATTTCGACGATAACCCGCCGCCCTCGATCTTGCAGGTGCCACGCGCCAAAGATGTGGCGGTCGAGTTCACCTCGCTCAGCAAGACCTTCGCGATGCCCGGCTGGCGTATGGGTTTTGCGGTGGGCAATGACCGCCTGGTCGGCGCGCTCACGCGGATCAAATCCTATCTCGACTACGGCGCGTTCACGCCTGTGCAGGTCGCGGCCTCGGCCGCGCTGAACGGCCCTGAAGACTGCATTGACGACATCCGCCAGATCTACAAATCCCGCCGCGACGTGCTGGTCGACGCAATGGGCCGCGCTGGCTGGGCGATCCCCGCGCCCCCTGCCACCATGTTCGCCTGGGCCCCGATCCCACCCGCCTTCGCACAGCTCGGCTCGATGGCCTTCTCCAAGATGCTGCTGACCGAGGCCGAGGTCGCCGTCAGCCCCGGCATCGGGTTTGGCGAATACGGCGAAGGCTTCGTGCGCATTGGCCTGGTCGAAAACGAACAACGCATTCGCCAGGCCGCGCGCGGCATCAAACGCGTACTCTCGGACAGCCAGGCCATGCTGTCCAAGTACAATCCGGTCAATACCTGACCCGCCAAAAACGCGCAAACGCTAAACCTTCTTTGCGCGCCAAATGCGCCGGCGGGCGGCGGCGGGGGTGGGCGTCCCTGCCCTCTCCGCCCGCAATATGCCCTCAGCGGGGCGGGAGCCGCCGCCCGCTGGTCCCAGCGCTTGCAACACGCAGACAGGCGGAATAAGGCTCTGATCCTGACACGTTCCAAGGTTTGCACCCATGACCCAGCCCCTCCGCATCGCCCTTGCTGGCCTCGGCACTGTCGGCGTCGGCGTGGTGCGCATCCTGCAGTCGCATGCCGACCTGCTGACCGCACGCGCCGGGTGCCCGCTCGACCTCGTCGCCGTCTCGGCCCGTTCACGCTCGCGCGATCGCGGGGTCGATCTCGCGGCTTACGGGTGGGAGGATGATCCCGTAGCGCTGGCCCGGCGCGACGACGTGGACCTGATAATCGAGGTCATGGGGGGCGAGGACGGCCCTGCCAAAGCTCTGGTCGAAACCGCCCTGGCCGAGGGCAAGCACGTCGTCACCGCCAACAAGGCGCTGATGGCCCGGCACGGCGTGGCGCTGGCCCGCGCCGCCGAACACGCCTCGCGCGCACTCAGGTTCGAGGCGGCGGTCGCGGGCGGCATCCCCGTCGTCAAGGCCCTGACCGAGGGCATGGCCGCCAATCGTATCGACCGTGTCCTGGGCGTGATGAACGGCACCTGCAACTACATCCTGACCGAGATGGAGGCGACCGGCGCCGACTATGCGGACGTGTTGGCCGACGCCCAGCGCCTGGGCTACGCCGAGGCCGATCCCGCCTTTGACGTGGGCGGCATAGACGCGGCGCAGAAACTGGCTCTGCTGGCCGCCACCGCCTTCGGTACCGAGGTCGACTTCGACGGAATGGAGATCGAGGGCATCGAACGCGTCACCCTGACCGACATCCGGCACGCCCGCGACATGGGCTATGCCATCAAACTGCTGGGCACTGCGCGCCGATCAGGCAACGGCATCGAAAGCCGGATGCAGCCCTGCCTGGTGCCCGGCGACAGCGCGCTGGGCCGGCTGGCCGGGGTCGACAACATGGTCGTGATCGAAGGTGATTCGATAGGCCAGACCCTCTATCAGGGGCCCGGCGCGGGCGAGGGACCGACGTCCAGCGCGGTAATGGCGGATGTCATCGACATCGCCCGCGGCCTGATCATCCCCGCCTTCGGCCAGCCCGCCAGCACCCTGTCCCCGCCCGCCCCCGCGGGCACCGGCACCGACGCCGCCTACTACCTGCGCCTGTCTCTGGCCGACGAGCCCGGAACCCTGGCCCGCGTGGCCGAAGCCCTTGGACAACAAGGCGTTTCGATCGATCGGATGCGCCAGACGGGGCATGCGGGTGCAACCGCCCCGGTGCTGATCGTGACCCACGCCTGCGC
>CAYWND010000129.1:0-7241 GCA_964459085.1 uncultured Oceanibium sp.
GCGGGTCGAAACCGGTGTCACGCAGCCTGTCAGCCAGTTTCTGGCGGACATCTTTCCGTCTGACGCCTTCGATGGCGGCATCCGGCCTGGCAATACCGCCGTGCGGGTGGCCCGGTTCGACAGCGGTGACTTGTCCAAGTCCGTTCTGGACCTGCTGGAACATTTGCCGGACGCACGGGCCCGGTTCACCATTACGGGGATCACCTGAGAAGAAGCGTCCGACCCCAAACCGGTCTGGCGGGCCCCTCATGTGCCCATGCCGTTGTCGACCTACTTGCCGGATCTCAGCCGCGACGCGATGCTGTCGGACGCGGACCGGATGCCAGAGAACACGGTTTCGCTGTTCCTTGAAAATCGCAAATTCATCGAGGCTTTTCTTGTTGGCGCCAATCACGAGATGAACAATGAACTCAGATGGCGCGAGTTCCCGACCGATCTGCGTGGGACCGTCTTCCGCCGATTCTGGGATCGTCATCTGCCGCCCGCCGACACAGACGGCGACGACATCGCCGATATCCACACCTGGCGCAAGAAGCTGGGCAACCACTTCCCGCCATCGGACAATGACAACAAGGCCAATGTGATTGCCGTGATCCGCGGCGACATCGTGCGCAAGCTGGGCGATCCGATCATGGCGATCAACATCGCCCCGGGCAATCAATGGCAATTTGGCCAGGGCGAGGATCACGAGCCGATTTTTTCGGGCAAGATCGGGCGCGACATAGCATATTTCGGGTTCGATATCGCCCGCACGACGCTGCTCTCGCCGCAGGTGCGCGACCGCGCGTTCTTCGTGATTTACGAACGGCCCGGCCGGTTGCGGTTCGGCATGGACGTGGCAAACGCCGTGGTGCGTGCGGCGCGCGCGGATCTGACAGTGCGCCGGTATGCCATCAAGACGCAGACGTTGCGCCAGGAATTTCGGCAGAGCCCGCCAATGGTGCTGGCCCCACCTGCGGCGCCCCCACCATCGCCCGCCAACCCGGACGATCTGTCCTGGTCGCATGCGCCGTTGACCGGATCGAACCATATCGACTTTGGCCGAAACGTCGCATTCGGCGCCCCGCCACAGCACTGGAACAATGCCAAGACCTCGGCCTCGCTTGCCCGTGCTATGTGGCAAAAGCCGGTCGCAGGCGTCCTGCCGCTGAGGAGAGTGCTATGAGACGGCCCGATTTGAGAGGCGGCACCATCCTGAACCCGGGTCGCGGGCGCCGTGGAGGCACGATCCGTGGCACAGTGATCGACGGCACGACCATCGATCTGGGCAACATCACCGATGTTCTGGATGTCCTTGTGAATGTGCCCCGGCGCAACCGCGTACCGCTGATGATGATGCCGTTGCGGTTGGAATACCGCCTGGTCCGGTCCGGTCGGCCCAAGCTGTCGGTCACCGACAATATCGCAGACATGACCGCGAAGTTCGAGCTGTTGTCAGGCCTGTTGCCGTCGCGCAGCCGAGATAGCCTTCACAATCGGTTTGTCCGGGACAACAATCTGGCCATCGCGGGCAGGGATCTGGGCAACCGGGGTTTCGCGACGCTGTTCGGGGATCAACCCGCAGCGCTGGATCTGGGCGCGGTCAAGACCCTGGCCAACGACGCCTTTGATCGTCTGGCCGCTGGCAACCTCAATGTGCTGGAAAACGTGCCCCTGTCGGTGCTGGAGTCCCACCTTCTGATGCGGTGGTACCCGGACGAGAACTTCGCCGAAAAGGGTGTTGCCCCGGCGACCGACGAGGAACTGGCAGCACTTTCGCGCCTGGATGCGGATCTGGGGGGGCGAAACTGGTGGGACACCTCGGACACGACGGTTCTGGATGCCTGGCAGGCATTTGTCTCTCAGGTCGGGGCGACACGGGCGGTGCATCTGAAACGGACCGCTGGACAGGGGGGAAACCCGGATTGGGAGGCACGGATCGGCAGGATCGCCGCCTTGCCTGCACGCGTAGCCCTGTTCACCATCACCGGCGAGGCCGTCGCCCCGCTGGCGACTGGCAAGCCAATCCCGCAAAACGCCCCGGACAAGGTCGGCCCGGTCGCCTATACCGGCGAGTTGCTGACGGCCCAGGACAATGGCGACGATACCTGGCTGACCAGTTTCAAGGCCGCGACCGAGGCGGGCATGGGTATTCGCATCACCGCCAAGACCAAGGTCGAGCAGGCCAAGGCTGCGGACTGGATCGTCGCGGTGGGGTTGCACAATCCTGTAGGCGGGTCCCAGGAAATCTCGACCGACGAGATCGAGGCATTGTTGGAAAGCCGCATCGCCAACGGCGAGTTCGGGTTTCTGGAGCAGGACAGCAACACCAACAACACGCCCGATCAGCCCACCGGGTACCGCCGGTTCGAAGAGGATATTCCGGCTTTCACGGATCGTGCCAGCGCGCGCGAGCGTGGCGCGTTTGGTGGCAAGCCCACTTCGGCGGACCTGCTGGCCGAGGCGCTGGGTGTCGATCCCACTCTCATGCAAAAGGCGCTGGACGCCGATGACACATCGCTCGAGGATGCACGCGCGATGTTGCGTGTCATCGGCCCGGCCTTGATCGACGATGCGCTCGATGGATCCACCGTTCTGGACGGCGTGGACGAGAACGATTTCGTCACGGCACTTGCGGCGGGCGTGGTCGCGCGGGGCGCCCTGCCTGCGGTCCGCTTTGGGTCTTCGGCCTATGGCATCCTGCCGATGGGGGATGTGTTCACACTGGATCGCGGCGAGCAGAGCGATGGCAGTGCGTCCTTCAAGGTGCGCGAGTTCCTGACTCAATACGCCAAGATGGGGCGGTTCTTTTTGCCGCCAGCCGCCGACAATTCGGTGCCGGTTCTCAAACCCGAGACGCCGGACAGCAGCGCGGTGTTCGAGGAAATCATGAAGTCCAACCGGGTCTCGACCCGGATCGATGTCGCCACGTCGAACAGTGACCCGGATGTCGCCAAGGCGGTGACCTGCCCATATGTCTACGGGTCCAAGACCTCGCGCAGGCCCCTGTCCTATCTGGCCCGGATCCGGTCCGAGCCGATCAAATCGCTGCCCGATCCCACGGCCGCGGACCTGTCCTGGCCGCTGCTCTACCGCCTGGCGCGGATGTCGTTGGTGCGCAATACGATCTTTCCGATCATGGACGACAAGTTCGAGTTTTCCGGATCGCTGGGAAGCCTGGGCAAACCCGAAGCCTCGATCGCGACCACCTTGGCTGAAACCAATCTGATGGTGGGCGAGTCCTCGATTGAAATGCTGGCCGAAACCGTACGCCCGGGCGCTTTCGGTGTCTCGGATCTGGTTGGGATCAAGATCGCGCGTGTGAACGCTGCGTTCGCCGCCGCGCTGCGCCATCTGGAAGCAATCGCCGCGCGGCCCCAAGGCATCGCGCAGCTCGAGGTCCTGATGCTCGAGGTGCTGGATCTCTTTCAGCACCGCATCGACGCTTTCGCCACGGGGCTGGCGTACCTCCGGCTCAAGCAGGATCGCGAAAAGGGGATCACCGGCCTGAACAAGGGCTATTACGGGTTCCTCGGGAAACTTCGACCGGACGCGAATACCGGTGACAGTGACGGGTATATCCTGGCACCCTCGACCCCGCAGGCGGTATCGTCGGCCGTGATGCGGTCGGCCTATCTGCGCCACAAGGCCGACGGCGCGTTCGAGATCAACCTGCGGTCCGCGCGGGTGCGCCGGGCGCTGAAGCTGCTGGACATCCTGTCCAAGGGACATTCCCTGTCCGAAGGACTGGGGATGCGCGGCGAGCGGTTGCTGCACGAGGCCCGCGCCGATGCGCAGATCCTGCCGCTACGCGTGCAGTTCCCGATCCGCGATGCGGATGGGTCGGAAAGTGCTGGCAGCCGGGTGTTCGACGGGCTTGCCTTTGTCGAAGCTGCGGTAAATCCGGGCAACCCGGCGCAGGCGCGCATGAAGAAGCAACTGGCCGATGACGTCGACGCACTGGCCGATATCGTGATGGCCGAGGCGACGCATCTGCGGGCGATTGGCGCATCCGATGCGGCCAACGCCTGGCTGAGGGTCCTGTCAGGCGGTGCGCCCCCAGGGCGGCCGACGTTCCTGCGCACGCAGCGATCGGGCCAGGCCTCGGCCCACAAGGTGTCGTTGATGCGCAAACCGGCGCGGGCACGGATCGGGGCTGGCCCGCGAGAGATTGCCGAACCGACGCTGGCCCAGATTGCCGCCGATGCGATGAAGGGCTTTTCGACCGCCAAGATCGCGGTATTTGCCACCCGCACCGATGGCGGCGGCCCCGGCGGGCGGATCGAGATCCGGCTGCAGACCGATCTGAAGATGCGGCCCATAGATCTGGTGATCGGCGGGGCGGCCGAGTTGCAGGTACGGGCCAAGCATTTCACCCTGCGCAAGGTGACCGAGGATCCCCAGGCCTTTGCGGATCTTGCCTCGGTGGGCGGGATGGCGGCGCTGACCTCGGGGCAATCGGGTTTGAGCATCGACCTGAACGCAGGCGGCGTGGATGTGGGCCGCTTCCTGGAAGACGGCGCGTCCATTCGCAGCCTGTTCCAGGGTGCTCGTTCCCTGACGCCCGGCGATCTGAACGCCATGGCGCCAGCGGAACATGGCGAATTGGACGAGGCGGAAGAAATCGCGATGATCGAGGACGCCGCAGACACCCTGGCCGGTCGTCTGACGGCGCTGGACGCCAAACTGGCGGGCGAGGTGCAAACCGGCCGCGATCGGCTTGGCGCGTTCGTGACCCGTGTGACCGACGCCGCGGCACGGGCGATCGACCCCGGCGCGTCACCTGCGGACGTGTCCGCCGCCGTGGCCCAGGCCGAACTGGCGCGCCGCAGCCTGCTGGACGCGCTCGAGCCGCTGGCACCTTATGGCGAGCCCGGATTGCTGAAAGTCTTCTCGGTCCAGGACGCGTTGACCGATGGTGCCGGAGTACTAACCACGGCGATCGAGGATGCGCTGGACCGACTTGCCGACCGGCGCACCGCCGTGGCTCAGGCCGCGGCGCTGCCACGCACCGGTTGGACCGCGCTCAGCCAGGCCACCGGGGTGCTCGATGCCCAGATCGAAGCGCTGCGGCAGGCCACGGATGGCCAGGCGCTGCCCGTTCTGCCGCCCTATCCCCGGCGGCTGCAAAAGACCCGCGGCAAATTCCGGCCCCGCGTCGCGCTGGCCTCGGCCCTGGCTGAATGGGTCGCTGTTCGCAAAAACACCGCGCTGCTGCATTCCGTGGCGCAAATGTTGTCAGGCACCAGCGCGGTACCCGTCTCGGCCGACGCTACGCTGGACGACACCGACGACCCGACCTCGGCAGCGAGGACCGAGTTGCGGGCGCCACGCGCGAACCATTTCGAGCATGTGTTCGGCCCGCTGGCCGATATCTCGGGCAATGGCGCGGTCGCGGGTATCGTTGCGGATGAATGGACCGAGGTTCGCCCCTCGGACACCCAACTTGCCGGGCTGGCGATCAACTACGATAGCCCGCAGTCGGAACCGCCGCACTGCATCCTGTTGGGTGTGCCGCCCAACGACAATCCCGATGCCTGGACCGAAGAAAAGGCAGCCGAGCTGACCCGCGAGGCCATCGCCTGGATGAAAGTACGGGCGTTGGCGTCGCACCAGCGGCTGACGCCCGCGGCGCTCTTGCCAAACGCCAACCAGGTCGCAGCGAAGTCCAGCACCACCGCCAGCCGACGCATCCCGGACAAGAAGCCGCTGAAAGCCCAGATCAGCTGGGCGCACGGAGATGGTTTGATCGCGACCGTTGCCGCTCAGACGCCATCGACCCAGTTGGGCGTGACGGCGGCCGGGATCATCGAGAAACTCGGCTTCTCGCGGTTGAAGGAGTAGCCAATGGTCGATCGCAAACACGTCTACCAGCAGCTTTTTGCCTCGAACACGTCGCTAAACATCGCCGAGGAGTTGGGCGCGCGCGTTAAGGATCCGTTGTGGTTCCTGTCCCGCCAGTGGCAAAGCGGAGAGTTCGAGGCCGAAAACGGTGGTCGTGCCGCCGCGATCTCGTTCGAGGCCCGGTCAACGCCGCTGAAAACGCTGGTCTTTCCCGACGCGCCGGGGCTGGCGGCTGCGGACCGAAAGGTCGCGATAGATCGCGCAATACCGCTGGAAGCGCTGGTCGAGGCCGAGGATGCGGGTACCTCGAAGGCGTGGCAGACACAGGCGCTGGAATACGCCTTTGATGTTGAAACGGACGGGCATTCGCTGACCGCACAGGAATACCACGGCAACGCGCTGGACTGGTTCCATTTCGACTTGGCCGGAACCTTTCAGGCACCGGCGGCGTCCGTTACCAAGGACAAGCAACAGGTTCTCCCGACGCAGATGCATTTTGCGGGCGCGCCCCATCCCCGTTGGTGGCGGTTCGAGGAAGGTGATGGCTATTTCGATGCGCCGCAGGATGTCGATCCGAATGCGCTGTCGCTGATGATGCCCGAGTTTTTCTATACCGACATCAACAACTGGTACATCGCGCCGGTCGAACTGCCATCCGGATCGGTGTCCGAGGTGGTTGACGTGAAGATCACCGACAGTTTCGGGCAGGTCACCAAGCTCGAACCCGTTTCCGATCCCGACTGGTCGGTGTTCGAGATGTCGGCCCAGGCCGGAAATGCAGAAGGGTTGATGTTGCTGCCCAACATCGCGGTGGACATCCTGCACAATGACGAGGTCGAGGATGTGCGGTTCGTTCGCGACGAGGCCGCGAACATGGTCTGGGCGGTGGAGCGTCTGTATGTCGACGGGGCCGGGAACAGCGTGCGCAATGGCGATGGTGTGGCAACCCCGGGACCGGTGAACGCGCCGCAGCAGGGCAACCTGCCGGAATATCGCCTGTCGACCCAGACGCCGCCCTACTGGATCCCGTATGTGCCGCGCAAACCGCGGAATGCCGGCGCGCCGCAGGGCGATATGTATCTGCGCCGGGGCCGCACGATCGAAACCGCCAGCCAGGCGAACCCGCAATACAGCTCGACCATTGTGGGCGAGTCGGTGCGCGTCAACGAAGAGGAAATCCCCCGCACCGGCCTGCGCATCCGGCGCATCCAGCGCTTTGCCCGTGGGTCAGACGGGACAGCGCATTTCTGGACCGGCCGCGCACGCGACAGCGGCCGCTCGGCCGTGCGCTCGGGGCTGGAATTCGACATCCTGGAAGGCGACGACTAGGGCTGACGCTAAATCGATCCGGCCTCGACCATATAGTTGTTGGCGGTGCACATCGCGGCATCGTCAGAGGCCAGGAACAGCACCATCCG
>CAYWND010000130.1:0-7241 GCA_964459085.1 uncultured Oceanibium sp.
TCTGCGTCGATGACGGGCGAGGGCGCTTCTTCGAGAACCTTCTGGTGCCTGCGTTGCAGCGAGCAGTCTCGTTCGCCCAGATGCACCGCCTGGCCCCTGCCGTCGCCGAACACCTGGATTTCGATGTGGCGGGGTAGGGTGAGGTATTTCTCGATATAAACCTCGTCATTGCCAAAGGCGGCCTTGGCCTCGGACCGGGCCGAAGAGAATGCCAACTCGAGGTCCCCGGCCTCGCGCGCCAGCTTCATCCCGCGCCCGCCACCGCCGGCGGTGGCCTTGATGATGACGGGATAGCCCATCTCGTCAGCGACCTTGCGCGCCTCGTCCAGGGTCGGAACGCCGCCGTCCGAGCCGGGAACGCAAGGCACGCCCAGGCGTTTCATGGTGTCCTTGGCGGTGATCTTGTCACCCATCACCGAAATATGGTCCGAGGTTGGGCCGATGAACGTGATGTTGTGATCTTCGAGAATGCGAACGAAATTCGCGTTCTCGGACAGAAAGCCATAGCCCGGGTGGATCGCCTCGGCGCCTGTGATCTCGCAGGCGGATACGATGGACGGAATGGACAGGTAGCTGTGCGTGCCCGGCGGCGGCCCGATGCAGACACTTTCGTCCGCCATCCGGACATGCATCGCATCGGCGTCTGCGGTGGAATGTACCGCAACGCTGCCGATGCCCATTTCCTTGCAGACACGGATCACGCGCAGCGCGATCTCGCCCCGGTTCGCGATCAGGATTTTGCGAAACATGCGGCCCGGGCCCCTATTCCAGGATCAAAAGGGGCGCGCCGAATTCCACAGGCGCGCCATCCTCGACCAGGATCCGCTTTACGGTTCCGGCACGGGGGGCGGGGATCTGGTTCATGGTTTTCATCGCCTCGATGATCAAAACCGTCTGGCCCTCGGTCACCGTATCGCCGACGGACACAAACGCAGGCGATCCGGGTTCAGGTTGCAGATAAGCGGTGCCTACCATCGGCGACGTCACCGCGCCCGGGTGTTGTGCAGGGTCGTCGTTGCCTGACGCTGCCGCGGGCGGTGTTGCAGCCTCGGGCGCCGCGGCGGCGGCCGCCGCAGGCGCAGCAGGTGCCGCCACGGGCGCAGCTATTGGCGCTGGCGCGACCTGAACAGCAGCGGCGCCCCGTGCGACACGAACGTCCAGGGCCGAGTCCTCGCCATATTCGCGGCGTACCTCGATCTCGTTCAGGTCGTGATCCCGCAACATCGCAGCCAGCGCCTGGATGAATTCGACATCCGACGCATAATCTTTCTTGCTCATGAGAACCCCGTGACGTTCTTTGTCATTGGTTCGCTGCACCATCGGCGCCGCAAACTTTCCCGCTTATACGCCGCGGAATTGCCGAGGGAAAGCACCTATATAGGCGTGTCTACATCCGTTCACGCATGTCCGTGGTCAGTGATTGCATGTCTGCAAGGGGCAGATATCCGCGCAAAAGACGATCACCGAACACGAAACTGGGTGTTCCGGTCAACTGCAACTCGCTAGCCAGGGCACGGTTGGCGGTAATAATGTCTGTCACGCGCTGACTTTCCGCGACGATCGTCATACGCTCGATGTCCGCCCCGGCATCCTGCGCAAACCGGCGGATCAAGCCAGGCGAAAGCTGCCCGTCATGCGACATCATGCTGTCGCTGAAAGTCTTGTAGATTTCACCGCCATCCTCCAGCAGGACCGCTATCGCCGCCCGCGAGGCCTGCTCGGAAACCGGGCCAAGGATTGGAAACTCTTTCTTAACCAACCGGATGTTGCCGTCGGTCGACAACAACTCCGTCACTTCGGGATGAGCCCGCTTGCAAAAACTGCACTGGTAGTCGAAGAACTCGACAATGGTGATGTCACCGTCCGGATTGCCGCTGACATAGGACACCCCGTCGGCATAGATCTGGGCCTCGTTCTGTGCGATCCGGTCCCGATCGACGTCAGCGGCCTGTTGTTCCCGACGCTCTTCGATCAAGGCAATTACCTCCAGCAAAAGCTCGGGTTCTTCCAGCAGGTAATCGCGGATCTCTTGGCGCAGCGTATCCCGGTCTGTGGGTGATAAGCTGTCGAACATCTGTGCCGAAGCAGGAAGCGCGGCAAATAAGGCGCAGATAAGTGCCAAAACCTTCATAATGTCCATTCCTAGTTTTGCAGTCTGGTCGTCAGCCTAAGGATGTCCTGCGCCTGACGCCAGCCCGGTGATCCCTCGGACAACTGGCGGGTTGCCCGGCGGGCGTGGACTTGCGCATCCCTTAGCCGCCCCTGCAGGGCAAATCTTTCGGCCGTTGCGAGGGATGCCCGTCCGGTCTGGCCCACACGCGCGTAGGCTGTGGCCAGATTTCGCAGCACCGACGGGTCCTTGTCATCCATGCTGCGCGCGCGCACCAGTACGTCCAGCGCTTCTTGTGTGGCGGCGCCCGTATCTAGGGCGACCAGTGCGCGTCCGAGCCCGGACAGGATCAGCGCCTCGTTGGGGGCTAGTCTGGCTGCGGTGCGATAGGACGAAACGGCGCCTTTGGCATCACCACCTTCCAGCAGGAACTGTCCCTTCAGTTCATGGTAATAGGGGTCATTCGGCCGCGCCTTGATCAGCGCATCGACATTTCGCCGAGCCGCCTTGAGGTTCGGGACGCGGTGATAGGCAACCGCGCGGGCCAGTGTCCCGATCTCGGTCTTGTCGTCCTTGTATTTCTGGATCGTGCGTCGCGTGTTGCCGATGAAGCCGTCGAATTTCGCCACCATGCGCGAGTGCCAATAGGCGTCCTGGGCGCTTGGGGGTTTGCCCTTGGGTGCGCTGGCGACGCGGTCTTGAAGGTAGCGGATCCTCTGCCCCCACAAGGGGTGAGTGACGGCGTAGGGGTCAACGTAGCGCCCGCTCAGCGCATCCTGTCCGCGAAACAGCCGCATGACTTCCAACACGGCTTCCGGCTGCGCACCTGCCGCCGCCATGTACCGCAACGAGGCTTGATCGGCGGCGCTTTCCTCGGCACGGCTATGTGCCAGAAAGTCCCGCTGGGCGATCTGGTTGCCGATCAAACCGGCGGTGACGCCTGCCTCGCTGTTGCCCGAAGCGATAGCGGCCGCGGCCAGCAGCAGGCCGATTGCCACCGGCCCGCGGCCCGCCCGCAGTTTTTCATTTCGCCGGGCAATGTGTCCGCCGACGATATGGCCCAACTCGTGCGCAATTACCGCCTGCAACTGATCCTGGGTCTTCAGGCGGCGTAACAGTCCGGTGTGGATAAAGATGTTGTTCCCGCCCGCGACAAAGGCGTTCATGCGGGGGTTATTGATCATGTAGATATTGACCTGGCCCGGCGACAGGCCCGCGGCCAGAATCACGGGGCGGGCCAGCCGGGACATTGTTGCCTCGATCTCGGCATCACGGATCAGGCCCTGCGCATGGGCTGCGGCGGTGTGCACACAGACCAAAACCACCAGAATGGCCACTTGCATCGCCCGTCTCAAAATGCTGAACCCTCCGTGATCTGATGACAAACTGGGTGTAAACCATGCGAACATCAAGCCGCGGAGATGTCGATCCCTTTATCGTGATGGATGTGATGGAAGCGGCGCGCCGCGCGGAGTCGGCGGGGCGGCATATCATCCATATGGAGGTCGGCCAGCCCGGAACCCCAGCGCCTGCCGCCGCGCGCGCAGCGTTGGTTCAAGCGATGGAGGCCGGATCGCTGGGCTATACGGTGGCGCTTGGCCTGCCTGATTTGCGCGCGCGGATCGCTAGACTTTACGGCGAATGGTATGGGGTCGATCTGGATCCGGGCAGGGTGGTCGTCACAGCCGGGTCGTCTGCCGCGTTTCAGCTGGCGTTCATATCGCTTTTCGATACCGGAGATCGGGTCGCCATTGGCGATCCCGGCTATCCCAGTTACCGCAATATCCTCAAGGCGCTTGGTCTGACGCCGGTGCGTCTGGAAACGCAACTGGATAATCGCTTCCAGCCCACGCCGGGTCTGTTGGACCAGCACAACGATCTGGCCGGTCTGCTGGTTGCCAGCCCGTCCAATCCAACCGGAACCATGCTGGATCGTCAGCATCTGGCCGATCTGATCAATGCCGCGCAAGCGCGGGGAATGGCTTTTGTTTCGGACGAGATCTATCACGGGATAGACTATGGCAGCCGCCCCGTATCGGCGGTCGAGATCACCGATCAGGCCTATGTGATCAATTCCTTTTCCAAATACTTCTCGATGACTGGATGGCGCATCGGGTGGATGGTGGTGCCGGACGATCACGTGCGACGGATCGAGCGTTTGGCGCAAAACCTGTTCATCTGTGCGCCTCATGCCAGTCAGGTCGCCGCGCTGGCGGCGATCGATGCGCAGGACGAATTGCAGACGAACGTTGAAACCTATCGCCGCAACAGGGACCTGCTGATCCGCGAACTGCCTTTGGCGGGCTTTGACAGGATCGCGCCTCCAGATGGCGCATTTTACATCTATGCCGATGTTTCCGACCTGACCGACGACAGTCGAGTATTGGCGGCCGAGATCCTTCAGGATGCCGGAGTGTCTGTCACGCCAGGCTATGATTTCGACCCGGTCCGGGGTGGGCGCGGCCTGCGGTTTTCCTATGCGGGCAGCCACCAGGATATGATCGAGGGTGTCAGCCGCCTGAAGCGCTGGTTTCAGGCGCGAGCCGCGGTCCGCGCCTGATAAATCCAGGGCCCGTTCTACCGGGCGCGCGGGGAATGCCCCTACTTGCCGATGGCGCGCGACCACCAACCCTTGCGCTTTGGCGCGTCATCTTCGTCGGCACCAGCGGCAACCGGTTCCGGCGCGTCGGTTGGGGCGTCGGCCAATGCTTCTTGCGTGGCCTTTGCAGATGCCCGTTTGCGCGGACGCGATTTCTTGGGCGCGGCGGCAGGCTCCGCGTCGGATGCGTCTGTCCCGATGTCCTGTGCCGCTGGCTCAGGCGCTTCGGTAGGTGCGTCGAGTGCCGGATCTGACGCCTCTGCCGCCGGGGCATCTTCTGTTGTGTCGGCCTTTTTGCGCGACCGTGTCCGGCTGCGGGGCTTGCGGGCTTTGGGCTTGTCCTGGCCTCCGGCAGGATCCCCTTGCGGCTGTTCGGTGTCTGCCTCGGTCGCCGCTGTGTCCGCAGGTGCATCATCTGCCTCGGCAGCGGTGGATTGATCCACTGTCGCGTCAGCATCCGTATCCGATGAGGCCTCGGCCCCCTGATCACCGGCCTCGCCGTTCTTGCCCCGGCCGCGCCGACGGCGGCGGCGGCGCTTTTTGCGCGGTTGATCCTCGGCTGCCGTCTCGTGCGGCTCGGGCGCGTCAGTGGCGTCGTCCTCTTCTTCGAGATCGGGTAACGGCTCGACCTTGATTGCGTCCAGGGCCGTGGGCTGAGGGATGACGCGGGACGCGCTGGACAATCGCTCTAGCCGATATTCCGGGCTGATCATCATCGGATCGCCCTCGATCCGAACAGACAGGCCAAAGCGGCCCTCGATCATGGCCACATGCTCGCGCTTGGCGTTCAGGATATAGTTGGCGATATCGACAGGGCAGGTGACCAGCACCTCTTTGCATCGCTGGCGCACGCCCTCTTCTTCCAACTCGCGCATGATGGCGAGTGCCATGGACGCATCCGACCGCACGCGGCCGGTTCCGTGGCAAGACGGGCAGGGCTTGGTCGTCGCCTCAAGCATACCTGGCCGCAGACGCTGGCGGCTCATCTCCAAAAGGCCAAAGCCCGAGATGCGCCCGACCTGAATGCGCGCGCGATCCGTCTTCAGCCGGTCCTTCAGGCGCTTTTCCACAGCCGCGTTGTTGCGGCGCTCTTCCATATCGATGAAATCGATGACGATCAGCCCGGCAAGGTCTCGCAGCCGGGCCTGGCGCGCAACCTCTTCGGCGGCCTCAAGGTTGGTCTTGAGCGCGGTTTCCTCGATCGAACTTTCCTTGGTCGCCCGGCCCGAGTTCACGTCCACCGCAACCAACGCTTCGGTGACATCGATCACGATATAGCCGCCCGATTTCAGCTGGACGGTCGGATTGAACATGCCGCCCAGATAGGTCTCGACCTGATAGCGCGAAAACAGCGGCAGGGGACTGTCATAGAGCTTCACGTTTTTCGCGTGGCTCGGCATGAGCATCTTCATGTAGTCCTTGGCCTCGCGATAGCCATCCTCTCCCTCGACGAACACCTCGTCGATATCGCGGCTGTAGAGGTCGCGGATCGAGCGCTTGATCAAGCTACCCTCTTCGTAGATGTGGGCAGGCGCGATGGACTTTAATGTCAGGTCGCGAATGGCCTCCCACTGGCGCATCAGGTATTCATAGTCTCGCTTGATCTCCGACTTGGTGCGCTTGGCCCCGGCTGTGCGGATGATCAGGCCCGCGCCCTTGGGCACGGTGATGTCGCTGGCGATGTCCTTGAGCTTCTTGCGATCGGTTGCGTTGGTGATTTTGCGGCTGATGCCGCCGCCACGTGCCGTGTTTGGCATCAGGACACAATAACGGCCCGCAAGGCTGAGATAGGTGGTCAGCGCCGCGCCTTTGTTGCCACGCTCTTCCTTGACGACCTGAACCAGCAGGATCTGGCGGACCTTAATCACTTCCTGGATCTTGTAGCGACGGCTGCGCGGCTTGCGGCGCACAACCTCCGCTTCGTCATCTTCGGCCAGCGACTCGACCTCGGGTTTTGTCTCGGCCTCGGGCTGGTCTTCGGTCTGAGCGGCCTGGGATTGGTCGGTATCGTCCGTATCTGCTTCCGCTGTCCCGTCCTCGGTATTTGTTTCTTCGGAACTCGCGGCGTCTATCGCCTCGGCTACGGGTTCCGAGTCGCTGTTTTCCGCATCCGAACTGCTATCCGACTGCGGGGCAGCGTCGTCGTCCGGCGTTGCGTCTTGCACCGGATCGGATGCCGGGACGTCGGCAGCCTCGGGAAGGTCTTCGACCAGGGTCGAAGCCTCTTCCTTCGCTGATTCGGCGATCACCTGATCGTCCGATGATGCGGCGCCTTCGATTTCGGCAGCTGGTTTCGACCGCTTGCGTGACCGGCTGCGGGTCTTGCGGCCCTTGGCGCGCTCGTCCTCTTCCTCGGCCGCCGCGCGGTTCAGTTCCGCTTCTTCGGCAAGCAGTGCCTCGCGATCCGCAACCGGGATCTGGTAATAGTCGGGGTGGATTTCCGAGAATGCCAGGAACCCGTGGCGATTGCCGCCATAGTCTACAAAGGCCGCCTGCAGCGACGGTTCTACGCGGGTAACCTTGGCGAGATAG
>CAYWND010000131.1:0-7235 GCA_964459085.1 uncultured Oceanibium sp.
TGTTCTCTTTCGGCACACGTCTCAGGATGGCGTTGATCCGCAGCAGCAACTCGCGCGGCTCGAACGGTTTGGGCAGATAGTCGTCGGCCCCAGCCTCCAGCCCTGTAATCCGGTCGTCGCTGTCGCCCTTGGCCGTTAGCAGCAGGATCGGCGTCGAGATCTGCTGGCTAAGGTCGCGGGTCAACGAGAACCCATCCTCGCCCGGCATCATCACATCGATCACCAGCAAGTCGAACTCCAGCCCATCCAGCAGCTTTCGTGCATGGGCGGCATCCCGGGCGGTCGTGACCCAGTAATCATGACGCGACAGGAATTTCTTCAACAGCCCGCGCATCCGCTCGTCATCATCAACGACCAGGATGTGGGCGTCGGGCTGGGTGGCGTCGTTCATCCCTTGGTCTCCAGCAGTTTTTCCATCCGGCTTCGTGTGTCCGGTTCGATGATTTGTTCCAGGACGGCCCTGAATCCCTGTACCGCTTCGGGACCGGCGGTGGAATAGGCCTTGCGCATCCTGGCGCGCTGTGTTGCCGAAAGCTGTGCCTCCAGCGCGGCGCCGGTTTCGGTCAGTGTCAGGTTGCGCTGGCGTCGATCCTGCTTGCCGACCTGTGACGCGACCAGCCCGTCATCCACCAACTGGCGTAGCACCCGGTTCAGGGACTGCTTGGTGACGCCCAGAATATCCAGCAGTTGGTTTACCGTCAGACCGGGGCGGCGCGCGATGAAATGCATCGCCCGGTGATGCGCCCGGCCATAATTGTAGTTCTCCAGTATCCGGTCAGGTTCGGCGGTAAAGCCCCGATATGCAAAGAACATCAACTCGATGCCTTGCCTGAGCTGTTCGTCAGTCAGGAACAGCAGTTGCTCGCCTGTGGTGGCCGCCCCCTTGGGGCGTTGGGCCTTGAGGTCCATCACGTTTCCCCGCGTTTGAGCGGATTTTATGTCAGTGTTGTTGACATTCCAAGAGCGAAATGATAGCCGATTCTGGCTGAAACGTAACATCCTGTCGAATTTGCGGCCCAATGCGCAATATTCTTATATAATGGAAGGACTTCACCGATGGCCGGTGGCTACGACGATCGCGATGGCGTCATCTGGATGGATGGCGAACTCAAGCCCTGGCGCGAGGCGCAGGTACATGTCCTGACACATGCCCTGCACTATGGATCATCGGTATTCGAGGGCGAGCGGGCCTATGGCGGCAAGATCTTCAAAAGCCGGGAACATTCCGAACGCCTGCTGTTTTCCGGCCAGCAGATGGACATCCCGATCCCTTACACGGTCGACGAGATCGAAGCGGCCAAGCAAGAGGCGCTGACGGCAAGCGGGCTAAGCGACGCATACGTGCGTGCTGTGTGTTGGCGCGGGTCGGGTGAGGACATGGGAGTCGCATCAGCCAAAAACCCGGTGCGCATGGCTGTCGCAGTCTGGGCCTGGGGCGCGTACTATGGCGATGCCAAGTTCAAAGGCGCCAAGCTGGACATCTCGAAATGGAAACGCCCCAGCCCCGAAACGATCCCCAGTTTCGCCAAGGCTGCGGGCCTTTATATGATCTGCACGATGTCCAAGCACGCGGCCGAGGCCAAGGGTTGCTCGGACGCGCTGATGTGGGACTATCGCGGTTATGTGGCCGAAGCGACGGGCGCGAACGTCTTTTTCGTCAAGAATGGCGAGGTGCATACGCCCACGCCCGACTGCTTTTTGAACGGCATCACTCGTCAGACCGTGATCGGCATGCTGAAAGAACGCCAGGTTCCGGTGGTCGAGCGTCACATTATGCCCGAGGAACTGGAAAGCTTTGAGCAATGCTGGCTGACCGGAACCGCGGCCGAGGTTACGCCGGTGGGGCAGGTTGGCGACTACAACTTCGAGGTCGGGCACCTGACTCGCACCATCGCAGACGACTACGAAAAGCTCGTCCGGTCCTGATGCTGGCGAACCTGGCGGCAGATGTAGAACGGCTGGCGGCGGGGGCCGACGGTCGGTTCCTGCTTGGGATCGCTGGGCCGCCTGCCTCGGGCAAGTCGACCTTGGCCGAACAGTTGGCAGCCAGGATACCCAATGCGGTGATGTTGCCCATGGACGGGTTTCATCTCGACGACGGTATCCTCGAGGCGCGGGGCCACCGATCGCGGAAAGGCGCGCCGCACACTTTCGATGCTGCGGGTTTCGTGGCGCTGCTGGAACGACTGAAGTCCGGCGCGCATGTCTACGCCCCGTCTTTCGACCGGGATCTGGAGATCAGCCGGGCGGGCGCGATCGAGATCGGAACAGACAGCCGCATTGTCATCGTCGAGGGCAACTGGCTGCTTTATGACCAGGACGGTTGGCCGCAGGTTCGGCGGGCGCTGGATGCGTGCTGGTATCTGGACATCCCCGAAGAGGAACTGATCGCGCGGCTCGAAGCGCGTTGGCTGCACCATGGCAAGACGCTCCAAGAGGGCAAGGACTGGATCGCGCAAAATGACCTGCCTAATGCCCGTCTGGCCGCTGCGACCAAGACGGCCGCTGATCGGGTTCTGACGATGGACGCGCTGAACGGTTGATCTGGGTCAAGGTCCACGCACGTGGGGGGGATAGGGTCGGGCAAAGTCCACGAACCCGAGGTGCCGATGTCACACGTTCCACACGAACTTGCCGAAGAGTTCCCTTCCGAGATTGAAAAGATGCACAGCCTGAAAATCGAGGATGCGCATTTCAGTCGGCTGTTCGACGAGTATCACGAGATCAACCGCGCGATCCACCGCGCGGAATGCGATATTGAGCCTACGGATGACTTCCACATGACGGAAATGCGCAAGCAGCGCATGACGCTCAAAGATCAGATCGCAGGCATTTTGGCGCGCTAGTTCCTCCGCGACCTAGCCTTCCGTTTGCGGTCGTGCACTTCGGCCAATGGCAGCCAGGCGTATTCCGGATCTTGTGCGGTTGGGCCCCAATATAGGTGTCCGCCGCCCTTGCGCCAGGGATCCAGAATAATCCCCTGTTCCATCCTGCCACCTTTGGCGCTGACGATCAGCGTGTTGTGGGTTATGCGAAATGGATTGAACGCGTTCGCGACACCCCAGTGCAGGTCCAGTGTCTGAAATTGTTCGGCCGCCATGCGTTCGGTCAAGGCATGTGCCCAATCGCTGCAGAGACCTTCGGGCTTTAGGCCCAAATTGACCTTGGTGTTATGCACCAGTGGTGGGTCGGTAACATCCCAGGCCCGCGCAAGCGCCAGTGGGTAGTCATGTGCAATGCGCGCCGCACGCGCGGCTTCCTGGGGATCGACCCCTGGCCCCAGCGACGTCAACGCTTCGGCCAGCGCGTTCGAAGCTGCGGTCGGTCGACCCGTATCCTGAAACGCTACGCCGGTGGGTGGGCTGAACGACCCGCAGGCGGCCAGCAGCAGGATCGGCAGAAGTATCACAAGTCGGATCATTCGGAACTCGCGTCAGGTTGGTCCCCTTGGTGCTAGCCTGTCGGGCGCATCGTGTCGAGCGGCCATTACCCCTTGCACACCTGCGGGCTTCGTGCGACCGGATGGTCTTATGAGCCCGCGCAAGATCATCATCGACACAGACCCCGGACAGGACGACGCCGTTGCGATCCTGCTGGCCCTTGCCTGTCCCGAGATCGAGGTGCTGGGCATCACCGCCGTTGCCGGGAACGTACCGCTGGCATTGACGCAAAAAAACGCACGGATGATCTGCGAATTGGCGGGGCGGACCGATATTCCGGTTCATGCCGGGGCAAAGCGGCCGTTGATGCGGGATCTGGTCACCGCAGAGTATGTGCATGGCAAAACCGGTCTGGATGGCCCTACGCTGCCCGACCCGACCATGCCGCTGCGCGATGGCCACGCGGTGGATTTCATCATCGACACGCTGCGGTCGGCTGACGATGGCGGGGTGACGCTGTGTACCCTGGGGCCGCTGACGAACATCGCCATGGCGTTGGTCAAGGCGCCAGAGATTGCGCCAAAGATCGCCGAGATTGTCTCGATGGGGGGCGGGCTGTTCGAGGGTGGGAACACCACGCCAGCGGCCGAGTTCAACATCTATGTGGATCCTCATGCGGCGCAGACCGTGTTCAGATGCGGCCGCCCGATCACCCTGTTCCCGTTGAACGTGACCCATCAGTGCCTGACCACGCGCAAACGGGTGGCGGCGTTCCGTGCGGTTGGCACACCCGTGGGCGAAGCGACCGCAGCGCTACTGGATTTCTTTGAACGCTTCGACGAAGAAAAGTACGGGACCGATGGCGGGCCGCTGCATGATCCGAACGTCATCATGTGGCTGATCCGCCCGGACTTGTATCGGCATCGAGAGATCAATGTCGAGGTTGAAACCGGGTCTGAGTTGACCATGGGCATGACGGTTGCGGATTGGTGGGGCGTCACGGACCGTCCCCGCAATGTGCGATATGTACGAACCGTCGATGCCGATGGTTTCTATCGGGAACTGACCGACCGGCTGGCGAAACTTTAAACCGCAACGCGTCGTGCGCGACCGGCCACACACACGTTATCTGGTGTGTGATCGTGGCAGTTCCTCGACATGGTGTGCCTGAGGTGCAACCGCCGCCGACGCTTTGGGTGGACCAGAGGTGGCGGAGGGCCCCAACGCCTGTTGTTCATCGGTCCGCCTTGATGCCCAATCGCATGGGTGGGGCAGTGCGATCATCGCGCAGTGCGTTCACGTTATCTTTGCCGATACCTTGAGCGCCATGCCGTGCCGCGCTACATTAAAGATACCCGGCGTCGGGGAATGCGGCGCACATTTAGGAGGATAACGTTCTGTCAGAACGCGCAAATGCAACGGAAACCGTTGCGATGGCGCCCAGTGGAGAGACCCGGGAAATCGCGGGCGCTGGGGCAAGCAATCTTCTGAATTTGATCCTGACATCGCTGGAAGATGACAAGGCCGAGGATGTTGTGACAATCAACCTGGCCGGTAAGTCCGAGATCGCGGACCACATGATCGTGGCCAGCGGCAGATCCTCGCGTCAGGTCAGCGCGATTTCCGAGAAGCTGGCGGATCGCGTAAAGCAGGCCACCGGTCGCCCGGTGCACCTGGAAGGCAAGGACACAGGGGATTGGGTCCTGCTCGATTGCGGGGACGCCATCGTTCATGTCTTCCGCCCGGAAGTGCGGGAGTTCTACCAGCTTGAGAGAATGTGGCAATCGCCGGCCGAAGATCGTCGTCAGGTTCCGACGGACGGCTGAGCGTCAGCCATGAAAATCACAATCTGTGCCGTCGGTCGGTTGCGGTCCGGCCCCGAGCGGGAGTTGTTCGATGACTACCGGACGCGGTTCGATCGGATCGGGCGGGGGTTGGGTCTGGGCCCGATCGCCGAGGTCGAGGTCGATGCGCGCAAGGCGTCAGGGATAGGACCCGAGGCTGTGCTGCTTTCGAACGCGATGCCTGCCGGGGCCTTTGTGGTTGTTCTGGAGGAACGGGGCCGCCAGATCGGATCGCCCGAGTTTGCGCAGCGCCTGGTGACATGGCGCGATCGCGGATCGCGGGATCTGGCGTTCGTGATTGGTGGGGCCGACGGGCTGTCCCCTGACCTGCGCAGTGCTGCGGACTATGAACTCAGCCTGGGGCGAATGGTGTGGCCGCACATGCTGGCCCGGGTCATGTTGGCCGAGCAGCTTTATCGGGCGGCATCCATCCTGGCAGGAACACCGTATCACAGGGCGTGATGCACTGTACGTTGCGAAGTTGCTGCGTTAGACCGCTGTCGGCCCCCAATTGATGGAGATCGCGATGACGTCGAAATCACCGGTAGTCTTGTGCATTCTGGACGGTTGGGGCCTGAACCCCGACACCAGCGCCAATGCAGTGGCACAAGGCGAAACTCCGAATTTTGACCGGTTGATGGACACGTGCCCAAACGCAACCCTGACGACTTTCGGGCCTGCGGTGGGTCTGCCCGAGGGGCAGATGGGAAACTCGGAAGTGGGGCATATGAATATCGGGGCGGGTCGTGTCGTCTGGATGGATCTGCCCAGGATCGACAATGCGATCGAAAGTGGTGAATTCAGAGAAAACGCCGCGTTGAACAGATTGGCTGATGCGGCGGCCTTGGGGACGGCTGTCGTGCATATCGCAGGCCTTGCGTCGCCCGGCGGTGTGCACGCGCATCAGCGGCATATGGCCGAGGCCGCACGCGTGCTGACAGCCAAAGGGCTGACATGCCGCATCCACGCCTTCACCGATGGTCGCGATGTTGCGCCCCGATCTGCCGCCAAGCAGATCAGAGACCTTGAGGCCTTACTGCCGGACGGAGCCGAGATCGCGACGGTCAGCGGCCGCTACTACGCGATGGATCGTGACAATCGGTGGGACAGGGTGGCGCGCGCCTACAACGCCATCGCGTTCGGACAGGGGGCGGCGGCCGCCGATGCGGTTTCGGCAATCGAGGCTTCCTATGCCGCCGACGTCTCGGATGAGTTCATCGAACCTGCGATTATCGGCGGTTATGCGGGTGTCTCGGATGGGGATTGCCTGCTGTTCGTGAACTTTCGGGCAGACCGTGCGCGCGAGATCCTGGCGGCCCTGGCCGATCCGGGTTTCGATGCGTTTGAGACCGGGAAGCGTCCCGGGTTCGCCGCGGTCTGCGGCATGGTGGAATACTCGGATGCGCATAACGCTTACATGGACGTGATGTTCCCCGCAGGCGAGATCGTGAACACGCTATCGGCCTGGGTTGCGGCGCACGGCCTTGGACAATTCCACATTGCCGAGACCGAAAAATACCCGCATGTGACGTTCTTTCTGGCCGGCGGCAAGGAGACACCCGAGCAGGGAGAAGTGCGCTACATGGCCCCCAGCCCCAAGGTCGCGACCTATGATCTGCAGCCCGAGATGTCTGCCGCTGAAGTGACCCAAAACCTGGTCGCGGCGGTGACAGGCGGCGCGTATGCCCTGATCGTGGTCAACTATGCCAACCCCGACATGGTGGGCCACACCGGGGATCTGGAGGCCGCCAAAACCGCTTGCGCTGCCGTGGATCGCGGGGTGGGGGCGTTGCTTGATGCACTCGAGGCAGTCGGCGGTACGCTGGTTCTGACGGCGGATCACGGAAATTGCGAAACCATGGTGGACCCTGAAACCGGTGGGCCTCATACCGCACACACGCTCAATCCGGTGCCCGTGGTCCTTTGGGGCGGGCCGGACAGGGTTCGTTTGCGAGATGGCGGCGCATTGTGCGATCTGGCGCCGACCCTGCTGGAACTGATGGGTTTGCCG
>CAYWND010000132.1:0-7222 GCA_964459085.1 uncultured Oceanibium sp.
CGCGGACCTTCTTGATCGTCTTCAGGACGCCCATCTGCTGCTTTTGACCCAAGGCCGAAGTCGGCTCGTCCAGGATCAGCACCTTGGCCCCGAAAAAGATTGCGCGCGCAATGGCCAGCGTCTGACGCTGACCGCCCGACATCGTGCCGACTGCCTGGGTCGGGTCCGAAAAATCGATCCCGATCTTCAGCATTTCGTCATGGGCGATCTGGTTCATCTGATCGGTCTTCATGACGCCCATGGGACCCACAAGTTCGCGGCCCATGAAGAAGTTGCGCGTGACCGACATCAGCTGGTTGAGCGCGAGGTCCTGGTAGACGGTCCCGATACCAGCGGCCGAGGCATCGCGGGGTGTACGGAAATTCACCGGCTTGCCGTCAATGAAGATCTGGCCCTCGGTCGGCTGGTGGACGCCGGCGAGGGTCTTGATCAGTGTCGACTTGCCGGCGCCGTTATCGCCGAGAAGCGCGTGAACCTCGCCCGGGTAGACCTCGAGATCGACCCCGGCAAGTGCTGTGAACGGTCCAAATCGTTTGACCAGGTTCTGAACGCGGAGATATGGCTCGGCCATCAGATGCCCCCCGTGATGCGTTTGCGGATCCGCTCGTTGGCGAAAACAGCCGCCAGCAGGATGGTGCCCAGGAAGACACGGAACCAGGCGCCGTCGATCGCGGGAATAAAGAAGACCGCGTTGGCCACAAGGCCCACGGTGATCGCCCCGAAGATAACGCCCACAACCGAGCCAAAGCCACCAGTCATAAGCGTGCCGCCGACAACGGCGATTGCGATGGCGAAAAGCTCCATCAGGTTGCCCTTTGCCGCGTCTGATGTGTTCGTGTCGAAGACCTGGCAAGCGGCGAACATGGTGGCGCAGAAAGCGGTGAACATGAACAGCCCGATCTTGACCATATTAACCGGCACGCCATTGGCGCGCGCGCTTTCCTTGTTGTCGCCGGTGGCATAGATCCAGTTGCCCAGGCGGGTCCGGCTCATGATGAAATAGGCAAAGCCCGCGATCACCAGCCACCAGAAGAACCTGGCATCAAAGCCTGTCACCCATTGCTCAAGCCGACGGTTGATGTTGACGAGCGCAAGGAAATCGATGGTCTCGATCGGCAGGCGCTGCGGGTATTCGGTACCCGCGGTGATCTGCACGCCGATCCAGTACCAGGCATCGTAGAACCAGGAAAAGACCTCGCCGCCCAGCATATTCGCGAAAAAGCTGGTTTCCTTGAAATCCGGCAGGCCTGAGATCTGAGTGGACTTGTTGATCAGCCGGAACGAGACCTCGGTGGTGCCGCGCAGGAAAAACAGGAAGGCGAGCGTCACGATGAAGCTGGAAAGGCCGGATCGGACCACGATCGTCCCAATGATCCAGCCGATGATCAGCGCAAAGATCAAGGCAATGAAGAAAGCGGCGACGGGGGAACCCGGGCCGACGAAGACGATGCCGCCCACGGCGAAGCCGTATTTCAGCACCATGGCCATGGTCATACCAGTGAATCCGATCATCGAGCCGATCGAGAGGTCGAATTCCCCGGCAATCATCAGAAGTGCCGCGCCAGTGGCGATGATGCCGTACTGCGCAATAATCTTGATGTTGTTCTTAAGACCGAGTGCGTTGAAGGCCTTGCCCTCGGAGGCGATTGCCAGCGCCACGACAATGACAACCATCACGATAAATGCCCCGATCTCGGGCTTTCTCATTAACCGTTGAAGACGGGTCTCTTTTAGCAGTCGGTCAGATTCACTGCGGTCGGCCATTCCACCCTCGTTATTTTATGTGCTTGTTTTGGATCAGGCGGGGACAGGCCCCGCCTGATCATGTCAGGTAGGACAGGTGATTACCGGTCGATACCGGCCAGTTCCTTGACAGCAGCCGCGTTCGACTTGTCAACAAAACCAGGGCCCGAGGCGATGTTGTTGCCCGGCAGAAGTCCCGCGGAGTTGTTGTACAGGTGCAGAACAATCACTGGCATGTAGCCCTGCAGACGCTGCTGCTGGTCGATGGTGAAAGACGCCTGACCATTCTCGATCATGTCCATCACGCCAGGGCTGAGGTCGAAGCACGCCAGGTGCGTTTCTGCACCAACGGCTTCGATGGCCTTGATCGCCGCTTCACAAACGTGCGGACCGACGGCCAGAACACCGTCGATCGACGGGTCAGCCTGCAGCGCGGCAGCGGTACGGGTCTCGATCTGAGCCGGGTCGTTCGACACGTCGATCATGTTCAACTCGCCGCCCAGGCCATCGAAGTAGCCGGTGCAACGGTCGACCAGCGCGGTGTTAAACGCTTCCTGGTTCAGGCAGAGACCCTTGGTTACGCCTTCGGCTTTGGCGCGGCCACCGGCGGCTTCACCGGCCAGACGCTCGGGCTGGCCGACATGCATCAGCGCACCGAGTTCCTTGGAGGATTCAAGACCGGAGTTCATGGTCACAACCGGAATACCGTCAGCAACGGCAGCCTTGATTGCTGGGCCAAGCGCCGCAGCATCGGGCAGCGAAACGATGATCCCGTCAGCGCCGGAAGCAGCCGCAGCCTCGATCAGCGCGGCCATGGCAGCCATGTCACCCGAGACGTCGAAGTTGTATTCCAGCGTGGCGCCAACCGCAGCTGCCGCATCACGGCCACCCTTTTCAACAACCGGCCAGAACGGGTCGGTGCCTTGGGTGTGTGTGATCATCACATACCGCTCGCCATGGCCATCCGCAAAAGCGGGGCCGACGAGAAAAGACGCGGCGACTGCCGCAAGCAACGTTTTTTTCATTGAGTATCCTCCCAGTGTGGTTGTGGGCCTTTTTTGTCGATCCAGAGGATCAGGCTTTCAGCACGAGACAGACTAACGAGCGTTTCTCTCTTCACAACAGGGATTTGGCCAATCTGGCAACTTTTTTGCCAAGTGGTCCAAAATATCGACTGGAAATTAGCCTACTGCGGAGCGACCGTCACCTTTCTGCCGGTCTTTACCGCTTTGCGGCATCAAGGGCTCTTGGGTAAGACGCTCACACGCAGGCACGCGATTGACATAAGATGTCAAACGATACTAATAATATCCAACATTTTCAGGAGCCGCCCCGCCGTGATATTCGAGCGCAAACCGGATGAAGATGAAACCGTTGTGGCGATGCTGGCCTCGGCACTGCGTCGCGACATTTCCTTCGGTGCGCTTCTGCCCGACCAAAAGCTGAAAATAGCACATCTGCGCCAGCGCTATGGGGGGTCAAATCACTCGATGCGGGAAACACTCAGGCTTCTCAGTGCCGAGGGTCTGGTCGAAGCTACCGCACAACGCGGTTTCCGTGTCACGTCGGCAACCCAGGACGATCTGGCCGACATTCTGTTGGTGCGTGGCGAGATCGAGGGGACAGCCCTGAAATTGGCGATGGCAAATGGCGATGTTCACTGGGAAGGCCGTGTCATGGCCGCCCATCACGCCTTGCGCAAGGCGGAAGAGGCTGTTGAAACGCGCCCCGATGACCTGGTGGCCCTGGAATGGGACGAAGCGTGCCGCGCGTTCTATGCAACGTTGATCGAGGCCTGCGAGTCGCCGCGCCTGATAGACCTGCAGCGCAAATTCTATGATCAGTCTCGCCGGTTCAGGCTGGCACGCCTGCGCGAGGGGCTGCTGGACTTTGCCGCACGAGCGCAACGCCAACAATCGATGCTGGATGCAGTGCTGGCGCGCGATGTCGAGGCCGCGCTGATGCTGTTGAAGGATGATCTGGGGGCAGAACTGCACGCCCGACCGGTGGCAGACGGATCCGCGAATACAAAGATATGAACTCAAAACACAATGGGAGGATGACATGACACAGATGAACCGCAGGGGGGCCCTGGCAACACTCGGCGGCGCCGCGGCAGCAACGCTGGCGGCACCCGCGATAGCGATGAACCGCAAGGTCAAGGTTGGCGCACTAAGGTTCACCAGCCACTCGGCAAGCTTCATCGCCGTGGAACGCGGCTATTTCGCCGAGGCAGGCCTGGACGTAGAGCTGAAGTTCTTTCAGGCCGCGCAGCCGATGGCGGTCGCTATCGCCTCGGGTGACATCGACTACGCGGTCACCGCCATCTCGGGCGGTCTGATCTCGCTTGCCGACAAGGGCGCAATCAAGGTTATCGGCGGCGCGCTTTCCGAAGAAGACGGCATAGACGGGCAGAAGATCCTGGCCTCGGATGCTGCATTCAAAGCCGGTTTGACTGCCCCCTCCGCTTTGGGCGGCAGAACCTTCGGGATGACCACCGCAGGCTCTTCCTTCCACTATATGGGCTCCAAGATTGCGGCAGCCGAGGGCGCCGAGATGTCCTTCAAGCCGCTGCAGAAGGTCGGTGCCATCATTGGCGCGCTGAAATCCGGCCAGATCGACGCCTGGTCGATCGTGCCTCATATCGCCAAGCCGCTGGCGGGATCCGGAGCGGTGCACATCATCGGAAACGTGGCCGACTATGTGCCTGACTATCAGGTTACGACCGTCTTCACCTCGTCCAAGAACGCAGCGGATGAACGCGATATGACCACCAACTTCCTGTCCGGGTTCAGCCGTGGCGTCGATGACTATGCCGCTGCGATGATCGACCGAACCGGCGGGGACGAGGGCGTCGACCAAATGGTCGATCTGATCCACAAGTACGTCTACACCGACCGACCGCGTGAAAAGGCTGCGCCGTCGATCATAAACGGCACCATGCGGCTGAATGCCGGGGCTGCGTTGAACCTGACCTCGGTTCAGGATCAGTTGTCCTGGTTCCAGTCCGAAGGGCTGGTGGATGCTGACATCTCGATCGATACTTTGGTCGACTCGTCCTACGTCGACATACTCGGCGCCTGATGCGCATCTGCGGGACGGGATCACCCCGTCCCGCCTGACCGGAGCCGCTGATGGATATCCGCCTCGACAGCGTAACCCATGCCTATGATGGCATCGAGGTCCTGCGCGGGATCACGCTGGACATTCCCACGGGTCGCATTGTCTGCATCGTGGGGCCGTCGGGCTGCGGAAAGTCCACGCTGCTGCGATTGATCGGCGGGCTTGAGCGCCCCGAAAGCGGCGGCATCGTGCAGGTGGGCGACCCGCCCGAGGGGTGTCTGAATCCCCTGACCTATATCTTCCAGGACTTCGCGTTGCTGCCGTGGCGCACCGTCGAGGGCAATGTCAGCCTGGTGCTTGAAGATCACGGCATCCGCGGGGCGCGGGCGCGTGAGATCATCGACGACGTGCTGTCCCGCACGCGTCTGACGGATTTCGCACGCGCCCTGCCCCGACAGTTGTCCGGCGGCATGAAACAGCGGGTCGCGATTGCCCGCGCGCTTGCCGTCAATCCCGCGGTCATGCTGATGGACGAGCCGTTGTCCGCGCTGGACGCACAAACCCGCGAGTTGTTGATGGACGACCTGGTGTCCCTGTGGTCGCGGCAACCGTTCACGGCGGTCTATGTGACCCACAACCTGGCCGAGGCCGTCCGGCTGGGGCATCGGATCGTCGTGCTGTCCCGCCGCCCGGGCGAGATCCGCGAAGTTGTCGAGATCGACACCCCCTTGCCGGACCGGCAATTCGGGGACCCGGATCTGGATGCACGCCAACGCCACCTTTGGCACCTGATGCGCGACGAGGCCCGCGCAGCCGATGCGGAGTTGCTGCATGGCTGAGGCGAGCGTCCCCGACCGGCCCACCGATCCATCCCGGGTGCGCGCGGTCGCGTTCCGTGGTGGCGGATTTGCCCCGCGTAGCCGACGCTGGGTCGGATTGGTTGTGTTTATCGTCCTGATCACGCTTGCCGAGGTTGGCACGCAGACCGGCTTTATATCTGCACTGACCCTGCCCCGTCCGTCGGACGTGCTGGCCACCTTTGGCGAGCTTTACCAGTCAGGCCTTCTGTTCAAACATCTTGCGCCCTCTCTCACACGGCTTGCGGTTGGTGCCGCACTCGGCGCCAGCATCGGGATCAGCGTCGGCATCATGATCGGTCTGTTTTCGTATGTCCGCGCTGGCCTGGTCCCGCTGGTCGCCGCGATCTTTCCGATCCCCAAGATCGCGTTGCTGCCTTTGTTCGTGATCTGGTTCGGCATCGACGAGGGGTCAAAATACGCACTGATCGCGTTTGGCACCTTTACCCCCACGGTGGTTGCCACCTTTGGTGCCGTGGACAACGTGGATCGCACCTTGATCCGCATGGGCCAGAGCTTTGGCTTGTCGTGGTTCTCGATCGTGCGCAAGATCGTTCTGCCCGGTGCGATGCCGGGGATCCTTTCGGGCCTCAGGATCAGCCTCTCGATTGCAATCATCCTGCTGGTCGCGGCCGAAATGCTGGGCGCCGAATACGGCATTGGCGCCTATATCCTCGAAGCGGGATCGCTTTATGATCTTGAAAGGCTGTTTGCCGGGGTTGTGATCCTGTCGGTCCTTGGCGTTTTGGTGAGCACGGCAATCGGCCTGTGCGAACGCCATCTGCTGGCCTGGCGCAGCTAGGACTCTCACCAAAAAAAAAGGTTGAGATAAGAGGCGACAGACATCTACCTTCTTGCGTGAATGAAATTTTTGGTGAAATCTTCACGCGAAGAGTATAAGATTCGCAGATGAACAAGCTGGCCAGCAGGGACTTCGGGGACAGGATCGGCAGCGATTTGCGGGCGCTGCGCAAAAAACGCGGCGTCACCATCTCGGATCTTGCGGATCGGCTGGACCGGTCGACCGGCTGGCTAAGCCAGATCGAGCGTGGCATCAGCCAGCCCTCGATTGACGATCTGCGGGCCATCGCAGGGGCACTTGGGTTCCCGGTCTCGATCCTGTTCGGAGAAGCGGATGCTGCACCGGACGAGGCGGGATTTGTCGTACGCGCCCGGAACCGGCGCAAGATCTCGGGCGGCGAAGGTTTGACTGAACAACTGCTCTCGCCCGACCTGACCGACGATTTCGAGGTCGTGCATTCCGTTTTCGCCCCCGGCGCGAGGCTGGATGGCGTCCGCATCCGCCAGACACAGGAACTGGGCTATCTGGTTTCGGGGCGGCTGGATGTGCAGATTGCTGGGCGAGAATTTACCATTCAGGCAGGCGACAGCTTCCGCATCCGGGGCGACGCCTATTCCTGGGCCAATCCGTATGACGACCCGGCGGTCGCGATCTGGGTGATCGCCCCACCGGTCTATTGAGGGAGAGAGAGATGGCGTTTCCAACAACGGCGCGTGTGGTCATCATTGGCGGGGGCGCTGTCGGCACCTCGTCTCTG
>CAYWND010000133.1:0-7182 GCA_964459085.1 uncultured Oceanibium sp.
CACGTCATCAGCCATCGAGAACGCTTCGGTAAAGGTCGTCTTTTCGTTGGCCAGACGGAACAGGTTCTGGTTGGGGATCACGATCAACGTATCTACGACGCGCTGCAATTCCTCGACGCCCGCCTCGGCCAGACGCATCCGCTTGCCGCCCTCGAACTGAAACGGCTTGGTGACGACACCAACGGTCAGCACACCCATCTCGCGTGCAGCCCGCGCAATGATCGGGGCCGCCCCGGTTCCCGTGCCACCGCCCATACCGGCGGTGATGAAACACATGTGCGCACCCGACAGTTTGTCGACGATCAACTCGATGGATTCCTCGGCGGCAGCAGACCCGACCTCGGGCCGCGCACCCGCGCCCAGCCCTTGCGTAACCTCGGCACCCAGCTGCAGCTTATGAGACGCATGGTTCTGCGCCAACGCCTGGGCGTCCGTGTTCGCGACGACGAACTCGGCCCCCTCAAGCTCTTTCTCGATCATGTTGTTGACCGCGTTTCCGCCTGCACCGCCAACACCAAAGACTGTGATACGGGGCCGCAGGTCATGCTGCTCGGGCATGCTGAGATTCAAAGCCATAAATTAGGTCCGCCTGTACTGTGTTTTGGCCGCTTGTTTTTGGTGCGGCTCTTTGTCAACTGCTGCTGATTCGAAACAGTAAACCATTCATTGAATCGCGTCACGGATTTTGTGGCGAATGTGCCATATTTGCGGGTTCGTGCATCCCCTATTTAGGGAAACAGCGATAGCGAAAAGACAGATGTGGTAGGCAGTGCACGAAATGCGCTCGGTCAATCGGTCCCGGCGACCCGGCCCAATTTTCATTTGTCGCTGCCAACCCGGCCGGGGATTGCGCAGCCTACCAGTTCTCCTTGAACCAGCGGATCGCGCGGCGCATGCGCTGAGCCCCGACCAGGTCCTGAGGCATCTCGAAATCCCAGCACTCGTCCTGTGGATGGCTGGCGTGCAGTGCCAATCCGACCGCAGCCGCAAATCCGGTGCCGGTGGTAGACTGTGGCAGACCCTGAACTCGCAATGGTTTGCCGACCCGCGCCTGCCGACCCAGGATCCGCCCGGCCAGCGATTCCAGCCCCGGTGTCAGCGCAGCCCCACCGGTCAGAACGATCCGCTGACCTGGCAGGTGGTCGAATCCGCTGGCGTCCAGGCGCGCGGCCACGGCCTCCAGGATCTCTTCCATCCGCGGGCGCATCACCCCGATCAGGTCCGATCGGGTGATCTGCCGCCGCTCGATCATGTCGGCACCACTGACGCCGGGGATCTCGATCAGTTCGCGGTCATCCGCGCCGGTGGCCATGACCCCGCCATGCAGGGTCTTCAATCGTTCCGCGACCGACATGGGAACGTGCAATCCCTGGCAGATGTCGCTGGTGATATGATGCCCGCCCATCGGCACGCTGTCGGCATAGATCAGGTGGCGCTTGGCAAAGATCGAAATTCCCGTCGTACCGCCACCGATGTCGATACAGGCCGCGCCCAGCTCCTGCTCGTCCTCGACCAGGGCCGAGATCCCGCTGGCATAGGGCGCGATTGTCAGGCCCGCCAGTTCCAGATCACAACGCCGGAAACAATGTAAAAGGTTGTGGACCGCCGCCGCATCCACCGTCAGCAGATGCATGTCCACCGAAAGGCGCGCACCGATCTGCCCGCGCGGGTCGCTCAGACCCGTCCGCTGATCCAGTGTAAAGTTCACGGGCAACGCATGCAGCGCCTCGCGGTCCGCGCCATAGTCAGGGACATCCGCCGCCGCCAGCACCTGGCCCACATCCAACTCGGTCACTTCGCCCTGGGCAACGCGGGTCTCGCCGGTCAGGCCATAGGATCGCGGCTCGCCGCCCGACATGCTGGCAATGACGTGATCGACCCGCACTCCGGCCATCTTCTGTGCCGCCTGAACCGCCGTACGGATCGCCCGTTCGGTCTCGTCCATCGCGACGATCTCGCCGCAACGCACGCCCCGCGACCGGGTCGTCGCCGCCCCGACAACACGAAACGCACCATGGGTCAGATGACCACCGCTGCCCGCGTCCGTCGAGTCGGGGGCGAACTGCAACACCAGGCAGGCGATCTTGGAACTGCCGATGTCGATGACCGCCACCACGCCCCGGCGCAACGCCGCTTCGCGCCGTGCCCGCATCGCCCGTTGACTTTGAAACAGATCACTCATTACGCCCTATCCTTCATCGGCCGCCGCCGCACGCATCAGCAACAGCTCGGTCATGCCCTGCGGGGTCAGGCGCAAGGTCGGCCGCCGCCCGTCGCGCATGTCGATGACCGCGACATCCTTGTCCAGCAAATCCTCGGCATCATGCAGCGCCATGACCCTGGCCAGCGCCGGCATCGGATCGGCAGCCGGCAATTGCACCACAAGATTGGGTGACAAAACCAGGTCCCAGCGTCGCTGACCGATCCGGGACAACGCACGGATCCGGTCGGCCACAGGCGCTGCCTGAGCCAGCAACCGAACCGCCTGCGCCGCCTGAGCATCCGCACCTGTCCCAATCACCAGAGGCAGGTCCTGACGCGCCGCACGCGACGGGATCGACTCGATCGCGATGCCGCCATGATCCAGCAGCATGTGCCCTTCCGGGCTGCGCCAGACCAGGGCCGGCACCCGTTCGGTCACGCTGACCTCCAGATTGCCATCCGCTGTCAGCCGCACCTGCGCCGAGGCGACGGCGCCGATCCCCGCCACCGTCGCGTGCAGGTCCGACAGGTCCAGATCCATCGAGCTTATGGGCAGATCCAGCGCCAGTTCGCGCCGGATCGCCTGAGCGACGGCAGGACTGGCATCGGGCAGCACCAGCGCGTTGACCATCAGGCCCGGATGGGCGGCAATGCGATCGCGCATCGCCTGCACCTGACCCGCAGCGCCCGCCCGGATCGCAGGATTGGTCACCAGCCAGATCACCCCGGCCAACAGCACCAGGCCCGGCAGGCCAAGGCGCACGAAATTTCGGACAGCGGGACGCAGCCACAGGCGTTCCAGGCGGTATTTCACGCGGCTGGGGGCTGGATCGCGCGGCATCTTCACCGGAAGCATGACGCATCCTCCACCATCCAGGAGACAAGCTGCCCAAAGCTCATTCCGCAATGGGCAGCTTGCTCCGGCGCCAGGGAGGTGGGGGTCATCCCTGGCTGCGTGTTGGTCTCGAGAAGGAACAGACCGTTAACACCCCTCCCCTCGTCCCAACGCAGATCCGTGCGCGACACCCCCCTGCATCCCAGGGCATCATGCGCACGCAAGGCGTAGTCCAGACAGGCTGCGGTGATCTCGGTCGGCAGCTTGGCCGGGACCACATGGCGCGAACCGCCTTCCTCGTATTTCGCGGCATAGTCGTACCAGCCATCGGTCTGGATATCTGTCACCGCCAAGGCCTTGCCGCCCATAACGGTCACGGTCAACTCGCGGCCCGGCACATATTCCTCGGCCATGACCTCGTCCGGCATCTCGTCGGACAACTGCGCGGGGCCGTTCGCATCGGCGTGGACGATATAGATGCCCACCGAAGACCCCTCGTTATAGGGTTTGACCACATAAGGTGGTGCCATTGGATGCGCCGCCCGCGCCGCCGTGCTGGTCGTCTTGACGTGGGGGACCACCGGCAATCCCGCGCGGGCGTAAACCTCTTTGGATCGGATCTTGTCCATCGCCAGCGCCGAGGCCAGCACACCCGAATGCGTATACGGGATCCGTTTCCATTCCAGCAGGCCCTGGACGCAGCCATCCTCGCCCCACCGGCCATGTAACGCGTTAAAGGCAACATCCGGCGCGGCCGCGTCAAGCTGCGCGCACAGGTCTTCCCCGGCGTCGATCTCGACGACCTCGAATCCCTCATCGCGCAAAGCGGCGGCGCATTCACGCCCCGAGACGAGAGAGACCTCTCGTTCTGCGGACGGACCGCCCAGTAAAACCGCTATGCGGGGTTTTGCCCTGCTCGACATACCCGCCTCATATACCGTCGCCCCTGTTGGTCGGGACGCTTGCCTGCTCGTTACGTCGCGCGGATCATAGTTTTGATTTTTCGCCCACGCGCATGATTTCCCACTCTAATTGGATACCGGAATTTTCCAATACCCTTTTTCTCACCAACTCGCCCAACTCTTCCAGCTCTGTGGCCGTGGCACCACCTCGGTTGACCAGGAAATTGGCGTGTTTGGGGGACATCTGCGCCCCGCCCAGGGTCGCGCCCTTCATGCCTGCATCCTCGATCAGCTTCCAGGCCTTCAGGTCGTGGACATCATCGTCCCGCCCGGTCGAGGAATAGCCCGCAGGGTTGCGAAACGTGGACCCGGCGCTGCGGTCCTTGACCGGCTGCGTCGCTTCCCGCTTGTCCAGTGCGGCTGTCATCTTGGCGTGGATTGCATCCGGGTCGCTGCGCGGTCCTTCCAAAACGGCCGAGGTCAGGACCCAGCCGTCCGGCAATTGGGTCGACCGATAGGCCATGTTCAGATCATCCGGCGTCAGCCGCACCAGATCACCGTCCCGCGTGACCGCCTCGACCTCGACCAGCACGTCCCGCGTATAGGTGCCATAGCAGCCCGCGTTCATGCGCACCGCGCCGCCGATGCTGCCCGGAATGGTGCGCAGGAACGCCAGATCAATGCCCGCATCGGCCGCCTTGCGCGCCACATGGGCGTCCAGTGCCGCCGCTCCCGCACGGACGCGGCCACCAGTGATGTCGATTGCGTTAAAGCCCCGGCCCAGGCGGATCACCACGCCGCGCAGGCCCCCATCCCGAATGATCAGATTGGACCCCACGCCCATCGGGAACACCGGCACTTCCGCGGGAAGCTGTCGCAGAAAGTCGCGCAGATCCTCGACATCCGCCGGTTGGAACAGCATCTCGGCCGGACCACCCGCACGCAGCCAGCTCAGCTCGGCCAGCGACCGGCCCCCGGTCAGGGTACCACGCACCTCAGGCCACCGCATATCGCCGCCTCCGCGCGCGACGGCCCAGCAGGCCACCGATCAGACCACCCAGCAATCCCGGCAGGCAGATCAGCACGGTGATCGCGGCCAAGCTCATCCCCGACCAGTTCGGGGACCCGTTCTTTTCGTGCGGTGCCAGCATCCAGATCCCGAAAACCTCTCCGAAAAAGACCAGATCGAGCGCAATCCACAGACCGGCCAGCCAGACCAGTGCCGCGACCACGCCCCAGAACGCGTTCGCCAGGAAATATAGCACCAGAAACGCCAGGACGAAGGCAACCAGCCCAATTCCCGCCAGCACCACTTCCATCAGGATCGCCCCACCTGCCGCCGGATCCAGGCCAGCAGATAGCGGACCGGCCAGCGCAGGATTGACGCGCCCGCAATCAGCACGACCAGCCCCCACCAGATCCCGTTTTCCCACACGACATAGGCAAGGATCGGCAGGCCCACCGCGATCAGGCCATAGGCCGCCGGCCAATGCTGCCGCTTGGGCGAGGGGACCATCGCGATGATATTCGCCACCACCGCCCAGACACAGGCCAGACCCAGCGAGATCACGCGTCCCGCCCCGCACCCCGCCCATCTGGGCCGGCAGCCATGTCGACTGTCGCACCAAAGACAAGCCAGCGGATCCAGCGAGCCAGGAACACCGCCGGATAGCGATAGATCGACAGCGCACCAAGGAAAAAGATCGCGACCCAGACCAGCCGGTGTTCGACCGCGATCGCGACCAGCAGAAACGGCAACACCAGCAACATCGCCAGCGCATAAGGCCGATGTCGCGGGTAGGGCATGAAGGCCACGGCTGAAACCAGCACCAACCAGACGCATCCGATCAGTGCCGACCAGCTCACGCAAGCTGCTCGGGCAACGCGTGCGCCCAGCCCGAGATCGAGCCAGCGCCAAGGCAGACAACCATATCCCCCGGTTCGGTCAGGTCGCGGATCACGGCGGCCAGCGCGGCCTCGTCCTCCAGCGCAAGGGCGTGGCGGTGCCCATGTGCCTTAAGTCCATCCACCAGGCTGTCGCGATCCGCACCCGCGATCGGCGCCTCGCCCGCCGCATAAACATCGGCAATCACCACCGTGTCGGCGTCGTTGAAGCAGGTGCAGAAATCCTCGAACAGATCCGCCAGCCTTGTATACCTGTGCGGCTGGTGCACCGCGATCACCCGGCCGCTGGCGGCCTGCCGGGCGGCCTTCAGCACGGCGGCAATCTCGACCGGGTGGTGGCCATAGTCGTCGATGATCGTCACGCCGCCGACCTCGCCCACCCGTGTAAACCGCCGGTTTACGCCGCCGAAATTGTCCAGCGCCGCGCGGATATCGTCATGACTGATCCCTAGATGCCGGGCCACAGCCACCGCCGCCAGCGCGTTGCTGACATTGTGATCGCCCGGCATCGGCAGGCTCAGCCCGTCGATCACGTCGCCCTCGGCACTCAGCACCACGTCAAACTTCGCCGCCCCGCCCTGATAGGACAGCCCGACGACCCGCACATCCGCCTGCGGGTTAAAGCCATAGGTGATCACGCGCCGGTCGTTGATCCGACCGACCAGCGCCTGCACCTCGGGGTGATCGATGCAGCAGACCGCCACACCATAGAAGGGGATGTTCGACACAAACGTGTGGAACGCATCCCGCAGCGTATCGAAGTCTCCGTAATGGTCCATATGCTCGGGGTCGATATTGGTGACGATGGCAATCGTCGCGGGCAACCGGTTGAAGGTGCCATCGCTTTCGTCCGCCTCGACCACCATCCAGTCGCCCGCGCCCATCCGCGCGTTCGAGCCATAGGCATGGATGATGCCGCCATTGATCACCGTGGGGTCGATCCCGCCCCCGTCCAGCAGGGCCGCGACCATGCTGGTGGTGGTGGTCTTGCCATGGGTGCCAGCCACCGAGACGGTCCATTTCAGCCGCATCAGTTCAGCGAGCATGTCGGCGCGCCGCACCACGGGGATGTGTTTCGCCCGGGCCGCCATCAATTCCGGATTGTCCGAACGGATCGCCGTGGACACGATCACCGCCTCGGCGCCGTCGACATTGGCCGGCGCGTGCCCGACCATCACCTCAATACCGAGCTCGCGCAGGACTCTTCATGTCGATAAGCAGGAAGGAAATGCCTTTTTGCGGCTTCGATTCCGTATCGGTTCGAACCAAGCAGAAGATCCAGTCGGCCCAATGGGCCTGGGTCGTCCAGATTTTTTGCCCGTTGACGATGTAGTCGTC
>CAYWND010000134.1:0-6296 GCA_964459085.1 uncultured Oceanibium sp.
CCAAGTGCAAGGGCCACGTTGTAGCGATGGAAGCCATCAGCGATGAAATACTTGTCGCCGAGCTTGAAGACGACAATCGGCGGCAACTGCCTATTGGCCTTTCGGGCCTCCGTGTAACGCTTGAGCGTGTCTTCATCCAAGCCAACTCGGGACTGCGTACCCGCATCAGCGATAATCTTGTCGATAGGAACCAGGGTCATGCTTAATTTCTCCGTAGTTTTTCCATACACCCACCTCGCGCAAAGGTGATCGCGTTTACCTGCTGGTGCCCTTTCGTTTCCGCGTTATCGACGTTCGGCCAGCACCGTTGTCGGGAGCTGGCAGCATGGGTGCTACTGGACTGGCGCTCGTTCGTTGCGAACGCCCCTCGCTCCGGGCTACTGGTTTCTGGCTCGATGCGGTACAATTCCGACGTCGACACCGGGGCACCAGCTTTGCCCCGAAACAACAAAAGCCCGAGGGTGGCACCCCTCCGGGCTTTTTTTATGCGCGCGTTCTGCGCATGAATTCTTCGATTGTTGCCAGCTTGGTCTTGAGTTCTTCGTTGGTCTTACGCTCTGCGGCAAGCTCTTGCTCTATCGTGGAGAGCAACGGCCTCAATTCGAACCCCTCGTGCAGCGCAAGCCACCGGAGAGGAATGCGGTTTCCACATATATCCATAAGCTTGCGCAGTTTGTTTGGCGGGAAGTGAGCAATACCGCTCTTGCACTTGGAGAACTGCGCCGGTTGCATTTCCAACAGTGACGCGATCGCGTCATCTTAAAGCCCGACACGTCCATACATAGGCAGATGGCCGACAGGAAAGTTGGCTTTCGCAGTAGGACCTCATCGGTCACATCAGCCGCTTCAGGCTCCTGCGAGATCGGTAAGGCAAGTTGCGACAATTATCTTTCCTTCAATTGACGGTCGAGTTTCTGGCAAAAAAAACACCGCCCAACCCGGGTGGGTCAGGCGGCTTTGTTTGAATCAACAATCTCGGAGTACAGCTCGTGGATCTTCAGCCCTACTTCAAACTCGACACGCTTGCGTTTGCCGTTGCGGTACCGGTTGATCGTCGGCTGTGATGTACCCAGCTCTCTTGCGGCTTCCGCTTCGGACCACCCCTTTTCCTGGATAACAACCTCGAGTTTTTCGGTGATTGAGATATTCATAGCGGCATACGATATACCGCTCTGCATATTTTGTCAATACCAAACAACATATTACTAACTGGGATAATGCGCGAATGAATACAGCAAGCACAAAAGATATAGGCTGGTTCGATACAGCTAAGAATCTGATCACCCTGGCGCACGCAGCCGGCTTCAGCGAACAAGAGATCGCAGACTCGACCGGACCTAATGGCGTCAAGCAGCCGACAATCAATCGAATCAGAAACGAGAAGATCCAGAACCCCAGAAGTGACGTTGTCGATCAGATCGTTTCCGGCCTGATGCCTCGACTCATGTCTGGAGAGATAGGCGACCGGCTGTCGCTGCTCTACCCAAAGGATGACGGAACCAAGAAGTCCGCGCTTTACTGGAAACTTCTAGACGCAATGAAGGAAACGTTTCGTGTCCAGGAAACCATTGGCAATTACGCCAAAGTAATGAGTGACCGCCGTATTGGCGCCTACACTTTTTTACCTAGATTCAATATTTTAGCGGGCCTCGGCGATGGCGAAGCCGTCAATTCAGAGCAGATTGTCGACTCACTGGCTTTCCGTACAGAATGGTTAGAAGAAAACGAGATTGATCCCGACCACGCAGCTTGTGTGAAGTGCATAGGCGACTCGATGTACCCGACGATTCGTCACGGCGACATCGTGTTAATCAACAGCATCCCCTCTCCTAATGAAAGTCTGCCGGATGGCGTCTATGCCATTAGCCGGGATACTGGCGCGGACCTCCAGCAAGTCATCATCAAACGAATCGAGCAGAAGCTTGACGGCTCAATCCGGGTTATTAGCGACAACAAAGAAAAGTACCCGGATGCCGAGACCTACGAGCCCGGCTTTGACCTTGAGCAGCTTCGCATTATCGGCCGGGTCGTCTGGTCTGGAGGCGCCGTCTTCTAGACATTTATGCATTACGGTATTGACCTGAGTTATACCGTTATGCATAATTGGTCCCAAGTTCAACGAACCGGGACCAGCCATGCCATTCCTCGCAAGCCTTTCTCAGAATCTCGAGAACAGCACCGCAGTCGGCGATTACTACGACGAGCGTCCGATCGAGACGATCCGCGTCGACCCCCTTGTCGCATGGGCTGACCTTCCCGAAGACCTTCAATCCGAACGCTTCCTTGCCGAGCTGGAAGCCGATTCAACGCAGGACCCGACAAAGTCGTGGGCCGACCTGCTGAACGAATGCGACCCCGCATCGTTCTCGGAAATCCGAAACCAAATTCGAACCGAGGCTGTTCGCTTCTTCGCTGATAACGAATCGGCCCGCTTCGATCGAATCATGAACGAGGCGAACGCCAAAGACGCTATCTGGGAGCTGCGGCGGTAGCCGCGCCAGTGCACAGGAGACAGAGCCATGGGAACACGATCAATCACTACCGTTACGAGTTGCTGGGACGGTCAAGAGCCGGAGGTCAACGCCACCATCTATCGCCATTGGGATGGATACATCAACGGCGGGCACGGCGAATGGTTAGCGGACTTTCTGGCTGATGCTGTCGTTACCAATGGTCGTCAGGACAAACCGAAGCACTTCAACGGACCGGGGCGACTGGCATCCGGCATCGTCGCTGCTCTCCTGAAGTACGGGTATGACCCGGACTTAGTGCCAGCAGGCTCGGTTATGGGCCAAGAATTTGAATATCACATTCACGTTGACTACGGGATGAGCGGCGGTCAGGTCTCTATTCGTGTATTTGACGGTCCGATGACCTTCTTCGGTTCGGGTGGAGAGGACTGCAACAACGAGATATTCAGCGGCACCGTCACTGAATTTCAGAGCTTCGTGCAGTCAAGAAAAAACGCTGCCTAGCCAGAACAGGAGCACACATGAATATTGAAGACCTTGGACTATCCGCTGATGCCCTTCGTGACCTGATCGTTGAGCGTGCTGTTGACAGAGTTCTTTGCTCAAAAGGCTGGGATGAAGAGGGGGACGAAACCGTAATTCCCAGCGACCTCAGACGGCGCATCGACAAAATGGTGAAAGAGCGGATCGACCAGAAAGTCGACGAGCTGGGTAACACCTACGTAGTGCCCAACATCACCAATGCCGTTGAGAAGTTGGTCATTCAGCGAACGAATGAATGGGGCGAGAGCCAAGGGGAGCCCGTCAGTTTCATCGAGTACCTGATTCAGCGTGCTGATCACTACATGCAAGAGCAGGTCAACTACGAGGGAAAGACCAAGGGTGATTCAGATAGGTACAGCTGGAAAGCCAAAGGCACTCGGGTTGCTTACCTTATTGACAAGCATCTCCAGTACTCCATCGAGAACGCCATGAAAAAGGCCCTCTCAGAAGCCAATAGCTCGATTGTAGGTGGGCTACGCAAAGCCATAGACACACAGCTTGATGACCTACATCGGCGGCTCAAGGTCGACGTGAAGGTCAAGTGACGGACTCTGCCTAACCAAGATTAGCCAGAACAGGAAACAGGAGACTGCTTTGAAGCTGTGCCAAGAGGCTGAACGGTTCGCAGAGGGACTTGAAACGCTAGCAACAAGCGCAACGGTTCGACGGAATGCGATGCGACTGCGAGCAAGGCTTGACTGGTACAAAACTCCACAGCTCGAACGTGGATGCGTGCGACAAGGCGTGGTGAATGCCTCGATGGCCCCGAAACGTCACCACCAGTTGAGCCGCAGCTTCAAAGCAGTTTCTGCCTAACCAACACACGGAGCACAGCATGTCCGAAGCACAAGTCCCCTATCTCGTTCCCGATGTGATCAGCCTGCCTGACGATTTCGACGAGGGCCTGGCCGGCATACCTGAGCACCTTCGCGGCGGAATAGAGCGCTATGTGCATCACGGCATCCTGCCGGGTGAATTCCTGCTCGCATGCCTGCACGACAGCCTGACCACCGCCGTGTCCCGAGCCGGCCCGAAAGTAGTTTCGGAAATCCCGAATGTCGTCGCGTTCCTCGTTGGCTACATGCCCCGGGACGCATGGGGCTCGTCTGACCGTGTCAAACGCTGGGCTGCGATGGGCGGCCTGATTGGTCGCCAGATTTAACTACCGGAGGAAACATGTCTCTCTTCAACACCGCCACAAATTCACAGGCCTATCTGAAGGCGGGCTTCATGGGCTTCGCAGGTGATGGCAAGACCTACACCGCGACCAAGCTCGCCATAGGCCTAGTACAGATGATGCGTGACCGTGGTCTCGAGGCGGGAGACAAACCGGTCCTATTCCTCGACACGGAAACCGGCTCTGATTGGGTTCAACCGCAGTTCGAAGCCGCAGGCATCGAATTGATGACGGCGAAGACGCGCGCGTTCATTGACCTCATCGAAGCGATCAAAGAGGCCGAGAAGACTGGCTCTATCCTGTTGATCGATTCAATCAGCCATTTCTGGCGAGACCTCACCGAATCCTACGCCAAGCGGAAGAATCGAACCCGCGGTTTGCAGTTCCAAGACTGGGCCTGGCTGAAACAGGAGTGGGGGCGATTCACGGATCTGTTCGTCAACAGCAAGGTGCACATCATTATGTGCGGCCGCGCCGGTTACGAATACGACTTCTTCGAGCAAGACGGCGGGAAGAAAGAGCTTCAGAAAACCGGCGTGAAGATGAAGGCCGAAACAGAGACCGGATACGAGCCGTCGATTCTGGTGCTCATGGCGAAAAAACGCGACATGGAAACCGGCGAAGTCTGGCGAGAAGGGTCGATTCTAAAGGACCGCGCCGCGCTGATTGATGGCAAGACTTTCAAGAACCCGACCTTCGAGGACTTTCTACCGCACATCGATTTCCTGAACCTGGGCGGCGAGCATGTTGGTGTCGACACCTCACGCAACAGCGAGAGCCTTGTAAGACCCGATGGCAAGCCGCAGTGGCAGTTTGACAAAGAGCAGAAAGAGATAGCGCTCGACGAGATCAGCGAGATCATCAAAGAGCACCACGGAAGCCAGTCGAAAGATGACAAGGCCGCTCGTGCTGATCTCATGGAGCATGCGTTCGGCACTCGCTCGTGGAAACGCATCGAGACCCTGCCCCGCGATGCCGTAGAGCGTGGTCGCAACAAGCTCTGGCTGAAGCTCAAGGGCGAAGAGTACCGGTTCGCGCCACCTGAACCCGAACTCGATGATGAGATTCCCATGGGTGACACCACGGACGAGGCCGCATGATCCGGTACACGACCTACCGACCGCAGAGCGATCAGTTTGACGAACTGGTGCGCGGCATGCCCTTGGCGAATCGCGTCAACGACATGATTGCAAAGCACACGTCTGACCGGTACCGGGACTACCTGCAACTCGTCTCCCAGCAGTACGCCGGGCAGCCTGTTGTTGACCCGAACGATCAGTACCGCGAGAAAGTGAAGACACTAATCCCGCGGGCCATCCGAGCGTATGAGGCGAAAGAGGGTCGACCGGCGAACGCCTGGCGCTGCTACTTCCACTCGCTCTACCAGATCGCCGCACTGCCCGATGCAATCGAAGACCCCGGGCTTGGCATCACCTTTCACATTCGGAATTCCGAGACCGCTTATCGCAATGCGCTCGAGACGGGCATCTCGCCGGCCATGGAAAGAACTGCCCAGGCAATGATGATCGTCTGCGGCATGCAGATGTGGCTGCACGTCAACATCTTTCCGAAGTTCGATGAGGGCGCCTGCAGCATCAATACCGACCTGATCAGCGACTTCGATCGTCGCCACGCCCAAACCCTTGAAGAACAGATGATGGCGTTCCTGCTGAAGACCCGGCAGAGCGCACAGGAGGCTGCATGAGCAACGTACTTCCATTTAAGCAATCCGCACCGCCGAAGCCGTTGACAAGGATGGACATCACGCGATGCACGATCTACAGCAACCGTGTGGTCTGCGGAATCCGCGCAGGCTTTCGAATCAAGATGTATGGGCACTTGGTTCTGATGGTGAAGCCATGACCTTCCGCGAACACATCGAAGTGCTGATCGCTGCAATCGTTGGTGGCCTCTTTCTCATCGCCGGCCTTTGGCTGCTGATGATCCTTGGCCAGCTACCGGATCTGCCAGAGCGGGAGGTTAGCGAGCCCACTCGAAGCCAGTTCGGGCAGCGTCGAGATTGACTGAACAGGACAGCGGCACATGAGATTCAACTGTGGCCCTACATGGCGTCAATACTACGAGCTGATCCTTGGTGGGCACCT
>CAYWND010000134.1:6313-7180 GCA_964459085.1 uncultured Oceanibium sp.
CGCTGCGCCTCGCGTGGCGGCCAGTACGCCTCTCGGAAACAGAGTGTTGCTGGCTGGAGGTGATTGAGCGTCGATGGCGGTACACCGGCTACTCAGGTGTTTACCTCGAAGACATGCACTTCGCCTACCTGACTTCCTGGAGGCCGGAGTACCGGCCAGTGACTTCTGAGGACAGCGCCTCATGACGATGACGATTCCTGATTGGCTGATCTGGCTACTTGGCATCGCAGGCGGACTGATCGTGCTGGGGCTAGCGTTTCTGGGCGTGATGTTCATCTGGGCGTTCAAGGATGGAATCTACAAGTGACGGAGCTAGCGAGCGTGACTACGGGGAACAGTAACCATGGCCACTAGGCTGGAAGAACAAGCTATCGCCCTATTCGATTGCCACCGGGACCGGGGATTCACCAGCAGTGACCCCGCCAAGCAGGCCGAGAAGCTTCTGGAGGAAGTCGGCGAGTTCGTCGGCGCCGTAATGCGGGGCGACAAGTTGAACGCTCTGATGGAAGCCGGTGACGTGGCATGGCTGCTTGTGGACATGCTCAACGTCATGGATTCGGACTATCTGCTAGCGGTTGGGATGGCTGGATCACTCGACAAACTCACGGCGAGACATGGAGGGCCAGAGGTGATTGATCCGGCCTGCACGACAGCACGAACCGTGTTTACAGGAGACAGTAATTGAAGATTTACATGGCATCGCGGTTCAGCAACCGCCACATCCTCCAGCGCTGGCAGGACGATCTCGCCAGCATGGGCCACGAAATCGTGAGCCGTTGGAGCCTACGCGGTAGTGACCACCAGATACCGACCGGACTATCGAGACAAGCATCAGACGATGAGCGCCTGCGGTTCGCGGTCGAGGAT
>CAYWND010000135.1:0-5962 GCA_964459085.1 uncultured Oceanibium sp.
GTACCAACCGCTGCAGTTACACCAGCCGTGATAGCAGCACGAAGATCATCAGCAGGTTCGAGTATCTCAGCGGCAGGGTCGCCAGGAGGTGCGCGATGGGAAATCCCAGCAGGAAGGTCGTTACGGTGATCACCACGCTGAGGATCAGGGTGCGCTCGAACAGCAGCAAGTACACCCGCCGGTCCTCTTCGACCTGGACGATATTGCCGTCGACATCCCGCTTGCGGTCCAGCGCCGCGAGATAGAAGTTGAGCGTATGTGCTGATGACGCGGCGCGCATCACGGCCCAAAGCTCGGGGTCGGCCCAATCCTCATCGGCGTCCAGAATCGCCTCCTTGAAGGGGGCTTCCATCCGGGCGGCCTTGCGTGCGGTCGACGTAAAGAGCGAGCGCGAGCCCGAAAGGTCATAGTTGATCCGTGTGCCGACCTGGCCTTGTGCCCGCAATTCGCGCAGGTGCACCAGATCCGCAGCCAGCGCGGCATAGGCGGCCTCGTCCGGTTCAATGCCTGGCGGATTGGCGTCGAACCAGGTGCGCAGGCCGACCATGATCGGGGTGTGTTCGCCGGTGTCCAGGTTCACATGGGTGGTGAAGCCGGGATTGTGGACCGACCGATAGAGCATCTGGAAGATTGGCGCCACAAAGGTGACCAGCACAAAGGCCAGCAGCGGCAGCACCAGCAGGAAGGCGCGGCGCCGGGCGCGCGCCTGAGCGCGTGCCAGCGCGGCCTTCAGCGGTTTGCCATCCGCGGTGGTCAGCGGACCGGTGGTACCTGCGGCGTCGCGGAACGTCTCTACGCTGATCTCGGCCATGGGTCGCCTTTTCGATGAAGGGGCGGGCGGCGGCGCGCGCCGCCCGCAATCTCAGGCGGGACCGGCCTTGCGACCCGTCCCGGTTCGGCTCAGTTGGCGAGCCAGGCGTTGAAGCGCTCGTTCAACTCGGTGTCCCGGTCGGCCCAGAACTCGAAGTTGTTGACCAGAGCGTTTTCCAGGTTCGCCGCGGCGGTCGGCATGTGCGGCGCCATCTCGGTCTTGCCGTCCGAGTAAAGGCCCACCATCGCGCCCGACGACTTGCGGGCCGGACCGTAGGAGATCCACGAGGCCTGATCAGCCAGCCGCTGGGTGTCGGTTGAGAACGCGATGAACTTCAGAGCTTCTTCCTTGTTCGGCGCGCCTTTCGGGATCGCGAACAGGTCGAAGTCCAGGATCTGGCCATCCCAGACGATCTCGAACGGCTGGCCTTCGCCGACAGCGGCGTTGAAGATACGGCCGTTATAGGCGGTCGACATGGCGACCTCGCCATCGGCCAGCAACTGCGGCGGCTGAGCGCCAGCTTCCCACCAGACGATGTCGCCCTTGATCGAATCGAGCTTGGCAAAGGCGCGGTCGATGCCCTCGTCGGTTTCCATCAGGTCATAGACCTCGCCCGCAGGCACGCCATCGGCCATCAGGGCCATCTCGAGCGTGGCCTTGGCGGATTTGCGCAGGCCGCGCTTGCCCGGGAAGGTCGCGGTGTCGAAGAAGTCCGCGATTGTCGTCGGCGTGCCGTCCACCGTTTCGGTGTTGTAGGCCATGACCGTCGACCAGACGATGTTCGCGACGGCACAATCGGTGATTGCGCCTTCGATGAAGTCGTCCATTGCCGGGGTGCCATCGGGGGCTGCGGGCAGGATCGAGCTGTCGATTTCCTCCAGCAGACCTTCGTCGCATAGCCGGATCGCGTCTGAGTACTCGATGTCGGCGACATCCACGGTTACGTTCCCGGCTTCGACCTGCGCCTTGATCGGCGTTGCGGGGTTGTCGCTGTCGACCGAGTTTACGACGATGCCGGTCTCGGCTGTGAACGGTTTGTGATACGCCTCGACCTGGGACTTGGTATAGGCACCGCCCCAGCTCATCACGGTCACTTCCTGAGCGCTGACAGCGGTCGCCGCGACACTGATTAGGGCAGTGGTCGCCCAAATTGTTGTTCTCTTCATGGTTGCTCTCCTGTTGAGGGTCGGTCCGTGTCTTTCTTTTTCGGGCCGCGGACCGGGGTCAGCCGATGGCAGGTGAGGTCAGGCCGCATCCAGCGCCCTGCAATCCTCGGTCTGCCAATAAACCTGGGTGATCTCGCCGACATTGAGCTGCCGATGACCGGCGGCATTGGGCACCTTGACGATAAACTCCTCGTTGCCGTGCACCCGCATGCGACAGCGGATGTGATCGCCGAGATAGATCAGCTCCAGCACCTTGGCGTCTGCGGTGTTGGGGCCGGGATCGGTGCCGATGATGACCCGTTCGGGGCGGACCGAAAGCTGGGTGTCGGCGCCTTCGCCACCACAGTTGACGGCCAGCGCCTGGCAAGTTTCGCCGTCATCGAACTGGACCTTTACGTTCGGCCCCTCGCGCGAGATCACCTTGCCCGTCAGCCGGTTGTTCTCGCCGATGAACTGGGCCACGAAGGCATTCTCGGGGCGTTCGTAAAGGTCGTCGGGCGTGGCCAGTTGCTGGATGATGCCGTCGTCAAAGACCGCGACGCGGTTGGACATGGTCAGCGCCTCGGACTGGTCGTGGGTCACGTAGACCACGGTGACGCCCAGCCGCTCGTGGATGTGCTTGATTTCGTATTGCATGTGCTCGCGCAGCTGTTTGTCCAGCGCGCCCAGCGGTTCGTCCATCAAGACCAGCTCGGGTTCGAACACCAGAGCGCGGGCCAGCGCAATACGCTGTTGCTGCCCGCCCGACAGTTGTGCGGGACGCCGACCGATGAAGGCGGACATCTGCACCATGTCCAGCGCACGTGCGACCTTGGCCTCGCGATCCGCCTTGGTCATTCCGCGAACTTCCAGCGGGAAGGCCAGGTTCTCGCCAACCGTCATATGCGGGAACAACGCGTAATTCTGGAACACCATGCCGATCCCGCGCCGATGTGGGGGGATGTTGTTGATGGGGCGGCCGTCCAGCAGAATTTCCCCGTGCGTCGCGGTCTCGAACCCAGCCAGCATCATCAGGCAGGTTGTCTTGCCGGACCCGGACGGGCCAAGCATCGTCAGAAATTCGCCCTTGTCGATGAAGAGATTGAGGTCTTTGACGACCAGCGTCTCGCCATCATAGCTTTTCTGCACACGGTCGAAGGCGACGAATGCGTCGCTAGCCGAAGTTGCCATGTCTTTCCCTGTTTGGTGGGCCTCTCCCGACCCTTGGGCAAAATTGATACCGAATTGCAGGGGCGTGTAAAGGCAAACTGCGACCCTTGAGTGAGACAATGCGCCACCTGCTTGAATCTCGGGCAGAGAATCATCTCGGAACATCGGACGGACAGATTCTTTCACGCACAGCCGGGTCGAAGGCAATTTTCCTACGTGTTTCTGGGTAGGATTGGCCCTTGTGGTAAAGAAAAATGACCAAAAAAGGCGCTACATCGCCGAAATTCGTTGAAACTGCGAAGATCGGGCTGCATTTATGCGCGCAGTCTAGGACGACGCGGCCGCTTTTCCGCACGAAGCGCGCGGTTTAATGTATACATAAAGCGGCGATGACCATCGCTGAAAACATAGGGAGTATCCGATGACAAAGATCAAACTGCTGGTCGGCACCGCATTGATTGCGGGCGTTGCGCTGCCCGCGCAATCGCAGGAAACGCTGGAGATGACCAGCGCCTTTGGTAAGAACCTGCCGATCCTGGGAACGGCTGCTGTCGACTTTACCACCAAGATCAACTCGATTTCGGAAGAGGTGGAGTTCGAGCAGTTCGATCCGGGCGAGTTGGTCCCGACGCTCGAGGCGCTGGATGCCGTGTCGAATGGGTCGGTGGACGCCGCCTACACGACGTCTGGCTACTGGCAGGGCAAGATCACGGCGGCATCGCTGTTTGCTGCGGTACCGTTCGGCCCCGAGGCGGGCGAGTTCCTGGCCTGGATGCTGTATGACGACGGCAAGACGCTTTTCCAGGAAATGTATGACGCCAACGGCTACAACGTGCATGTCACGCCCTGTGGCATCATCGCGCCGGAAACCAGTGGCTGGTTCAAGACCGAGATCCCGTCGTTGTCGGACCTCGAAGGCCTGAACATGCGCTTCTTTGGCCTGGGCGCCGAAGTGATGCAGCGTTTGGGTGTGTCGACCTCGTTGCTTGCGGGTGGCGACATCTTCCCGGCACTCGAACGTGGCGCAATCGACGCGACCGAGTTCTCGATGCCGCGGATCGATGCGCGCCTGGGCTTCTATAATATCGCCAAGTACAACTACTTCCCTGGCTGGCACCAGCCCGCCACGATGTTCGAGCTCTTGGTCAACAAGGACGTCTGGGACGGACTTGACGAGCGTGCACAGGCCCAGATCGAGGTTGCCTGCCTCGCGAACATCACCACCAACTACGCCGAAGGCGAGGCCACGAACTATGCCGCGATGGTTGAAAACACCGAAAAGAACGGTGTGACCATCAAGCAGTGGCCGCAGGAGATGCTGGACACCTTCGAGAGCACCTGGAACGAAGTGGCAGCCGAGCTTGCCGCCGAGGACGAGATGTTCAAGAAGGTCTGGGACGACCTGCAAGAGTTCCGCGCCGGGTACAAGGTGTGGTCGAACAACATCTATCTGCCGCGCCCGCGCTGATCCGCGGACCGGTCATGATCTGACGAGAGGCGGCCCCGGTGCCGCCTCTTTTCCAAGAAGAACTGGTTGGGTGGGGTGCCATGGAAGACGTCAAGGAAATTGTGTCGATTTCGGACCCCGGCGAGGTCGGAAGGTCCGAGCATAATCGCGGGGACCGATTCACCGTGGCGGTGTCGAACGTTTTCGCATGGATCTACCCGGTATTGATGCTGGCGATTGTGGCGCAGATATTCCTGCGCGGGGCGGGCCACAACCAAGCGTGGCTGGACGATCTGCAATGGTGGCTGTACGGCGCCGCGGTGATGGTGGGCATCGGATACGCGGTGACCACCAACAGCCATGTGCGTGTCGATATCTTTTACGCCGGCTTTCCCGAGGCGCGGCGCAACCGGATCGAGATTTTCGGTCTGGCCTGGCTGTTCCTTCCGTTCATCATCCTAAGCTGGGATATGTCATTGCACTATGCGGTTGCATCGGTGGTAGCGGGCGAGGGGTCTGACAGCCCCAACGGACTGCATCACCTTTACCTGCTGAAGGTGTTCATGAATGTCAGCTTTGTCCTGATCGGAATAGCGATCTGGGCGGCCTATGTCCGGCATCTGGCCCGGCTGACCACACCGCATCTGTGGAAGCAGCTGCTCTACGCCTTCCCCTCGACCATGTTCCTGGTCAACTTGGCGATTTTCTATGCGCTCTACTGGTTCGTCTATCTGACCGGGGGCGAGGACTTGAACCCGCGCCGGATCACCCGCGAGCCGATATTCGAGCCGGTCGAGATCTTTGGGTTCGAGATGCTCAAGACCGTGATCGCGGCTTTTGTCCTGACCTGGGTGCTGATCGGGCTGGCCAAGGTCATGGCCCGCAAGAACGGCGAGGGCGAATGATGGCCGGGCTGCTGGAATTCCTGGGCGGGTTTCTGACCCTGAACGAGCTGGCCGTCACGGCCATGTTTCTGACCTTTATCGTGATGCTCTTCCGCGGCATTCCAGTGGCCTATGCGCTGGTCGGCGTGTCGCTGATCTTTGTGCTGATCGCCGAGACGTTCCTGGACCCCAACCGCTCATTCTTCAGGGATATCATCGAATTCGACCGGACCGGCATCGACTATCGCCGGATGGGTGCGCTGGGCGGGCGGCTGTTCGGGTCGATCATCAAGAACCCGGTCCTGGTTGCGCTGCCGATGTTCATCTTCATGGGTTTGATGCTGGATCAATCCGGTGTCGCGCAGCGTATGATGCGGTCGATGCAGGTCCTGTTCGGCGCCATGAAGGGTGGGCTGGCGATCACGGTGCTGCTGCTCTGTATCATTCGGGCGGCGTCGACCGGGGTGATCGGGGCCAGCGGCACGCTTCTGGGCGGCATGGCGCG
>CAYWND010000135.1:5974-7165 GCA_964459085.1 uncultured Oceanibium sp.
CTGCCGCAGATGCCGGAGCAGAACTACTCGAAACCGATCGCAACCGGAACCATGGCCAGCGCGGGCACGCTGGGCATCCTGATCCCGCCCTCGATCATGCTGGTGATCATGTCCGACCAGCTGGCCATTTCGCTCGGCGATCTGTTCATGGGGGCGCTGTTTCCGGGGCTGATCCTGGGCGCGCTCTATATCGTGTTCATTATCGTCTACGGGCTCTTGAACCCCAAGGCGATGCCGGTGCCCGAGGACCATCAGCATGTCGGCTGGGCCGCGGTACGCGACGTGCTGCTGTCGGTCGTGCCGCCAATGCTGCTGATCCTGCTGGTTTTGGGGTCGATTTTCTTCGGAATCGCCACCCCGACCGAGGCGTCGGGGCTGGGGGCGCTGGGGGCGACGATCCTGGCCGCACTGAACGGCAAGCTGAACTTCAAGGTCGTCAAAGAGGTGTCGCGGTCGACGATGAACACGTCGGGTTACATCGTCGGGATCTTTCTGGCCGCCAACTTTTTCGCGTTCATCCTGCGCCGCTATGGCGGGGACGAGATCGTCGAGGCCCTGGTGACCAGCGCGTTTTCGGACCCGCGACATATCGTGCTGTTCATCCTGTTCATCGTGTTCTGCCTGGGCTTTCTGCTGGACTGGATCGAGATCACGCTGATCATAATGCCGCTGATGCTGCCGATCGTGTTGGGCCTGGGGCTGGACATCGACGGCTATGGCGTGGTGCGCGATCCCTCGATTGTGTGGTTCGCGATCCTGGTGGCGGTGACGCTACAGACATCGTTCCTGACGCCACCGGTGGGATTTGCGCTGTTCTACCTAAAAGGCGTGTGCCCGCCGCAGGTCAGTTTGGGCCACATCTATCGCGGGGTGGTGCCGTTCGTGATCCTGCAGCTGGTCGGTCTGGCCATCGTGTTCCAGTTCCCGGGCCTGGTGACCTGGCTGCCCTCGGTGGCCTACGGGAACTGACCGTTTGTGGCGGCAATCCCGACTGGGGGCGTTCCGGCCGGGATATCTGACGACAATGTAAGGTGTGCCGCGTTACGCCCGAAGATCGTCGATAAGTTTGGCAATGAACGCGTCACCGCGCGCAAGCTGATCAAGCGACAGATATTCGTCCGCCTGATGCGCCTGCACGATCGAGCCGGGGCCGCAAATCACGGCCGAAAAGCCAGCATCCTGAAACTGCCC
>CAYWND010000136.1:0-7159 GCA_964459085.1 uncultured Oceanibium sp.
CCCCCCACCCCATCCTCCCCACCCAACCACCGATGGTACCGGGTGGATAATCGGTGGTTGGGTGGGGAGGATGGGGTGGGGGGAGGTTTCCAAGGACTTGGGGGGAGGCGTGGTTTACCGCGATCACCTCAGAATGAGTATTTGGAACAGAAAGAAGGCTCTTAACGTATTCCTAAGGGCCCCGTCTTTGCTCCTTAAATACTCCCGAGCGCGAGGCAGCGCCTCGCCAGCCGCCCGACGGGCGGCTTATTCAGCCGCGCTGATCTCGATATCCTCCTGGTCGGACAACTGGCGGTGCCACATACGGGCATAGCGGCCGTCGCGGGTCAGCAGCGTGTCATGGGTGCCCCGCTCGACCACGCGGCCCGCCTCGAGCACGACGATCTGATCGGCATGGATGATGGTCGACAGCCGGTGCGCGATAGTGATCACGCTTCTCCCCTCGCCCATGGCGCGCAGGCTGTCCTGGATATCCTTCTCGGTCTCGGTATCCAGCGCCGACGTCGCCTCGTCCAACAGCAGGATCGGAGGGTTCTTCAGCAGCGTTCGGGCGATGCCCACACGCTGTTTCTCGCCCCCTGACAGCTTCAACCCCCGCTCGCCCACCACGGTGTCATAGCCCTCGGGCAGTGACTGGATGAAATCGTGGATCTGGGCGGCGCGCGCGGCATCCTCGATCTGGTCCTGCGTGGCCTCGGGTCGGCCATAGCGGATGTTATATCCAACCGTGTCGTTGAACAGCACCGTGTCCTGGGGCACCACCCCGATCGCGCCGCGCAGGCTGGCCTGGGTCACGTCGCGCAGATCCTGTCCATCAATACGCAGCGCTCCGCCGCCCACATCATAGAACCGGAACAGCAACCTCCCGATGGTCGACTTGCCTGATCCCGATGGCCCAACGATCGCAACCGTCTGGCCAGGTGCGACCTCTAGATCCAGGTCATGCAGGATCGGGCGGTCCACGTCATAGGCGAACGCCACATGATCGAAAGTGATCCGCCCGCCCTCGACGCGCAGATCTTGCGCATCTGCCTTGTCGCGGATCTCGGCCGGCTGCTGCAGCAGATCGAACATCTCGCCCATATCCACCAGCGCCTGGCGGATCTCGCGATAGACCGTACCCAGAAAATTCAGCGGCATGGTGATCTGCACCATATAGGCGTTGACCATCACGAACTGGCCAACCGTGAATGTGCCCGCCTGCACCGCCAGCGCGCCCAGGACCATCACGCCCACGATCCCCCCGGTGATCAGCAGCGCCTGGCCGAAATTCAGGAACGCCAGGCTGAGCGAAGTCTGGATCGCCGCGACCTCGTAGCGGGCCATGGACTCGTCATAGCGGCGGCTCTCGCGATCCTCGGCCCCGAAATACTTCACCGTTTCGAAATTCAGCAGGCTGTCGATGGCCTTTTGGTTCGCCTGCGTATCCTCTTCGTTCATCCGCTTTCGGATCTTCACCCGCCATTCGGTGACCGTGAAGGTGAAGACGATATAGAGAAGGATCGTGACAAAGACGACGCCCAGAAATTCGACCCCGAAGGCCAACGCGAAAATCACGCAGACCATGGACAATTCCAGCGCCAGCGGCCCGATCGAAAACAGCAGGAAGCGCAGCAGGAACTCGACCCCCTTGACGCCGCGCTCGATGATCCGGCTTAGCCCCCCTGTCTTGCGGGTGATGTGGTAGCGCAGGCTGAGCGCGTGGATATGGCGAAACGTCTCGAGCGCCAGTTGCCGCAGCGCGCGCTGGGCGACCCGCGCAAAGATCGCGTCGCGCATCTGGTTGAACCCGACACTTGCCAGACGCACCGCGCCATAGGCCAACACCAGCCCTACCGATGACCCCAGGATCAGGAACAGCGTGTCCTGCGCGCCCCCGTCGGGGGCAAGGCTGTCGACCGCTGCGCCAAAGAACGCAGGGATCGCCACTGTTGCGATCTTGGCAAGGACCAGCGCCGACAGCGCCAGCACCACCCGCACCTTGACCCATGTCTGGCCTGGCGGCCAGAGATAGGGGCCAACCTTGCGCACCGTGCGCCAACCGCTGCGCCGTTCGGCCTGTTCAACGGTTTCAGCCGTTCCCGCGTCGCTCATACCTTGACCTTGTCATCCGTCCGGCCTTTTCACATAAACCTTCCGGACGACAATACCAAGGCGCGCCTAACCCCGCCTGCGTCCTACCGCCAACAATGCGAACACAGCGCCAAACAGCGCCAGGATCGACGCGGGCAGCGGAATGATGGCGCTGGGATCATCGGGATCGTCAGGATCATCCCCAAACGGCAAAACAATATCGTCCACCAGCCCAACAACATCATAAATTGTCTGATCCTCGACCTCGCTAGGCATCTCTTCGAGGATGAAGAACAGCGTGAACAGCAGATCGTCCGGGTCGAAGGGATAGTTCCCCAGATCTTCGTCGTCGAAAGCGCTGGGCAGCAGGACGAAACTCAGGCCCACTTCGATCCGGTTTCCGTTCGGCAGCCGGACATCGCCTTCCAGGTCCACCAGATCGAACATGTCGCCAATATCGACCTCGACGACATCCTGGATGCCGTTGATCAGATCCTGCGTTTCCGCGGTTTCGATTTCGACATTGTCCGTCAGTTCGAGCAGCCCGGCGAACTCGCAGCAGGTGAAATCGGTGGGCGTCGCGCCATCGCTGATGTTTCCGAATCCGGTGGCATCATCAATTTCGCCAGAGAACGGCGCGCCCAGCAGCGTGCCGGTGTAGCGGCCGCCATCGTCCTGAAAGATCACGTCCAGATTGCCTGCAAAGCTGATGGTTGCGGCGCCGGCCAGCGGTGCCGAGGCGAAGATGAACGCGCTGGTCAAGCCAGCCATCACACACAGTTTCATTGTCCAAATCCCCCCTGAAATACATACACAATGCCTAATATCTTAGCACATGAATGTATTTTGGTCACCGCCCACCCTTACAGGCGGCGGTTTTGCGGGGATCTAGCGAAAGTCGTCTTCGGACGGCAGGGTAAAGATCTGGCCGGGATAGATGAGGTCCGGATCGCGGATCGCGTCGCGGTTCGCGGCAAAAATCTGGGTGTAGAGGATACCCTCGCCATAGCGATCCCGCGCCAGGACCCACAGGTTGTTTCCAGGTTGCACCGTGATCTGGCTGGGGCGGCCCAGATCCTCGATCGCAGGGATCACCCGCTGGAACGGACTTTCTGCGCGGCTGGCCACCTGACCATCATCCTCAAGCGCATCGACACGCAGCGTATAGCGGCCCTCGGCTACGCCCTCCAGCGTTGCGGTCCAAGTCCCGTCGTTGGCGGTGCGCGCGACGCCCACGGGGCGATCGTCGACATAGACGCGGATTGGCTGCGCGGCGGGCGCACGGCCCGACACCTCGACCTCTCCGGCCAGGTCATAGCTGATCGTATCGAGGGTCACGCCTTCGACCTTGCCCAACTCGGACGGCTGCACAATGCGTACCGCTTCCTCGTCGGCCTTGACCACAACTGGTGCAGCGGGGGGCGCATCGTCAACGGCCTCGACCGGCAGGACCAACAGGTTTTCGACGCTCTCCGTCGCAATATCACCGCTGCGAGCGATCAGTGACAGGGACTGACCTTCGCTGCTGTCCGGTGTCTGGATAAACGCGACGAAAGATCCGGTCTCGTCGACATCGACCTCGGCCAGGGCATTGTCGCCGGCCTGGACAATCACCCGCGACCCCGGCTCGGCGCGACCCGCGACCAGGCCCGAGCCTGTCGCGTCGATCCGAACAATGTCGAATTCGGGTTGTGGCGGAATGCCGGGCTCGATCTGGGGTGGGCTTTCGGGTGCCTGTGGGGCCGAGGTTTCCTGCTGCTGATCCGGCGTGTCTGAGGCAACGGTTTGATCGGCCGGAGGAGCGGGCGGCGTGTCTGTCGCCTGCTCAGCTGTGGGGCTGGCGGCAGTGGATGGCGTAGCCGGGGCGGAACTTGATGGGGTCGCGGCGACCGTCGGCGCACTGGAGGTTTCAGCCTGCCGGGGCGTCTCGACCAGCTGAGGTGTTTCGGTCACCGCCGAAACCTGATCGGCCGAGGGTTCAGGTTCGGAGTTCCAGAACACGGTCAGCGCCAGTGCCGCGACCACCGCAATCAGGATCACGGCGCCACGCGTGCCGCTACCTCCTGATTTTGGGTTGGAGTGGTCGCTCATTGCCGTTTCGCTCTCTGCCTTGGCGAAGTTTTCGCGACAAGATGTCGGAAATACTCGCCTTTCTTGTACCTGCACGCCAAAATGCTCCAATCGGCATTGCTTTACAAGTCAGGACAAGACTTATGCAAAATACTGCATCCTACTCGGTTTGTGTATTCTGCGGCTCGCGACCGGGGCGCGATCCCGCCTACGCCGATGCCGCACGCCAACTGGGTGCCGGGCTGGCGGATGCCGGTATGCGGCTGGTTTATGGCGCGGGTGATGTCGGACTGATGGGCGAGGTTGCGCGGGCCGCGCAAAGCGCAGGCGGCGAAACGTTTGGCGTTATACCGGCGCACCTGCTGTCTCGGGAGGTCGGGAAACGGGACTTGTCCAGCTTTGTCGTGACCGAGACGATGCACGAGCGCAAGAAGGTCATGTTCATGAACGCCGATGCGATCGTGACGCTGCCCGGTGGACCCGGGTCGCTGGACGAAGTGTTCGAGGTGCTGACCTGGCGCCAATTGGGCCTGCATGCAAAGCCGGTTTTCATCATGAATACTGGTGGTTACTGGGACAAATTGATCGACCTTCTGAATCATGTGGTCGACGAGGGATTTGCCGAGCCGTCTTTTCTGGATCTGCTGACCATCGCCCCGGACGCCGATCAGGTCGTCGCTGCGTTGCGCGCCGCCCGTTCCTGACGCATCAGATCCACGCTGTAGACTGCAACGCCCGCCCAGATCAACCCAAATGCGATCAGGTGCCCTGTTCCAAACGGCTCGGCCAGGTACAGGACCGCTACACCAAACTGCAAGGTCGGGTTCACGTATTGCAGGATGCCCAGTGTCGCCAGGCTTAGCCTGCGCGACGCGTACGAGAACAAGATCAGCGGCACAGCCGTATTCATTACCGACAACGGCAGCAGCCAGCTTTCCCAGGCCGACCGGCCAAACACGCCGCCGCCACCCAGATGAACAACGGCAAGAAACCCCACCGCAATCGGCACCAGCAGCAGAACCTCGACTGCCACGGACATGGCAGGCCCCACAACGACCAGTTTCTTGACGGTGCTGTAGATCGCAAAGGTCGAGGCCAGAAACAGGGCAATCAGCGGCAGCGTGCCCTGACCGATTGCCAGTCCCAAAACGGCGGCACCGGACAGGCAGATCGCGATCTTGCCTGCGATGCTGAACCGTTCACCAAACGCAAAATACCCGATCGCAACGGCCGCCAGGGGAAAGATGTAATAGCCAAAGCTGGCTTCGGTCGCATAGCCGGATGTAACCGCCCAGATATAGGCCAGCCAGTTGATCGACACCAAAACCGAACTTAGCGCCAGAATGGCAAAATTCCGACGATCACGCAGGATGTGGGGAACCTCGCCCAGCCGCCCCTTCCATGCAAACCAGATGCCGAAAAATACCGCGCTCCACACCACACGGTGCGCCAGAACCTCGATCGGCGGGACATCGCGAAGTTCGTGGAAATAGATGCCCGACAATCCCCACAGCGCGCAGGTCAGCACGATCGCCAGGACACCCTTGGTTGGGTCGGACATGATGGCCCCCAATGAAAAACCCCCGCAGCGTTGCCACGGGGGTCCCGATTTGTCGAGGAGTGGTTGGTCTCAGGCGCTTGCCAGGCGTGCTGCCACGTTTTCCCAGTTGACCAGGTTGTCCAGGAAGTTCTGCAAGTACGCGGGGCGCTTGTTGCGGAAATCGATATAGTAGGAATGCTCCCACACATCGCAGCCCAACAGCGCCGTCTGGCCAAAGCACAGAGGGTTGACGCCGTTCTCGGTCTTGGTGACATCCAGATTGCCGTCCCCGTCCACGATCAGCCAGCACCAGCCGGATCCGAATTGTCCGGCACCGGCAGCGGCGAAGTTCGTATAGAACTGGTTCACCGATCCCCAACGATCGACCAGACGCGATTCGAGCTCGGACGGCATCTTGCTTTCACCCGGACCCATCATTTCCCAGAACTGGTTGTGGTTCCAAAGCTGAGACATGTTGTTAAACAGGCCGGACTGCGCAACGGTGCCGTCCTGATAGGTCGCGACAATGATGTCTTCCAGCGACTTGCCTTCGTGGCCCGAGCCTTCCAGCAACTTGTTGCCGTTGTCGACATAGGCCTTGTGATGAATGTCGTGGTGATACTCCAGCGTCTCCTGGCTCATGCCAAGGTCGGCCAGGGCATCGTGTGCATACGGGAGGTCGGGAAGGGTGAAGGCCATTTTTCAAGGTTCCTCTTCGGGGATTTTGGGAATGTCCTAACGAATCGTTTCAATACATTCCAGTTTCAAATAGCAGGCAAAAACTGAATTCAAGGGATCAGGGGACCGGCATTGCTGCAAGTGCGACCCGCCGCCCCTCGCCCAGAAGCACGTTGTAGGTTCGGCAAGCGGCCGGTGTCGACATGTGCTCGATGCCCGTGCCCTGTGTCTCGAACACCGCGCGCGCGGCCGGATCGACCGCCGCGATATCTGCCCCCGTACCTACAAACAGCACGTCGATGGCCGCGCAGTTCGGGGCCAGTGCTGCCAGATCGTCCAGACCGGTCCAGTCCACCAGTCCATCAGGAAACAGTGCCATCGGCCCCTGATGAACGACCTCGCCCAGCCGAAAGTACCCCGGTCCATAGGCATCGACAGGCTGGCCCGCGTCGTAGTCGACCGTGTTCAGACGGATCATGCGTCGATATCCGCGTATTGGGTGCCGGCCTTGGGGTCCTGCTTGTCCCAGTCGCGTTTCACGTCCAGACGCAGCAACATCGCCGAGGCGATGAAGATCGACGAATAGGTCCCGACGATCACGCCCCAGATCATCGCAAAGACAAAGCCGCGGATCACGTCACCGCCCAGCACGAACAGGGCAATCAGCGCCAAAAGCGTGGTGACCGAGGTCATGAAAGTCCGACTGAGCGTTTCATTGATCGACAGGTTCAGCACTTCTTTCAGTGGCTTTTTCTTGTAGCGCCTCAGGTTCTCGCGCACGCGGTCGAACACAACTAC
>CAYWND010000137.1:0-7138 GCA_964459085.1 uncultured Oceanibium sp.
TCGACGGGCTGGAGGATGCCTATGACACGGGCCGCCTGATGGGCACCTTCGACGAGGATTGCGCCGAAAAGTACCAACTCACGCGCCAGGATCAGGACGACTATGCGCTGCAAAGCCTGTCCAGCGCCCTGCGCGCGACCGAGGATGGAAGTTTCGCGGCCGAGATCGCGACCCATACGGTCGCCGGTCGCAAGGGCGACGTCACTGTGACGGTGGACGAGCAGCCGGGATCGGCCCGGCCTGAAAAAATCCCGCATCTGCGACCCGCGTTTCGCAAGGACGGCACCGTGACGGCGGCCAATTCCTCTTCAATCTCGGACGGCGCTGCCGCAGTGGTGCTGACCCGCGAAAGCGTGGCCAAGGCGCAGGGTTTGCCGATCCGGGCGCGCATTCTGGGCCATGCTTCGCACGCGCAGGCACCAGGCTGGTTCACCACCGCACCAGTGCCCGCCGCGCGCAAGCTGATGGATAGGCTGGGTTGGACACCTGGGGACGTTGATCTGTGGGAGGTGAACGAGGCGTTCGCGGTCGTGCCCATGGCTTTCATGCGCGAGATCGACGTCGACCGCGACCGGTTGAACGTCAATGGCGGGGCCTGCGCGCTGGGCCATCCCATCGGCGCCAGCGGGGCGCGGATCCTGGTGACGCTGCTGCACGCGATGGAGGCGCGGGACAAGGCCTGTGGCATGGCTGCGATCTGCATCGGCGGCGGCGAGGGCACGGCCCTGGCGATCGAGCGGGTCTGATATGAAATCCGTCAAGGACATGGTGGCAAAGGCCAACGCACAGGTCGATCACTTGCCCGCATCCGAGGCTGCTGAACTGATAGGGGCGCCGGGGGTGACCTTTGTCGATCTGCGCGACATCCGCGAGTTGACGCGCGAAGGCAGGATCCCCGGTGCGTTTCACTGCCCGCGCGGAATGCTGGAGTTCTGGATCGACCCCGCCTCGCCATACGCCAAGCCCCAATTTCAGACCGGTGACCGGTTCGTGTTCTATTGCGCATCGGGTTGGCGATCTGCCCTGTCGGCGTTGACCGCACAGGACATGGGATTGGGGAATGTCTCGCATATCGAGGACGGCTTCGGCGGCTGGAAAGAGGCTGGATTGCCGGTGGAAGAGGTCGAAAAGAAAGCATGAAGATCGACGCGCAAACCCCTGCAATCATTAGCGGTGCAGCCTCGGGACTTGGGGCGGCGACAGCCCGCCATCTGGCTGCTCTGGGCGCGCCGGTCGCGATCCTGGACATCAACGAGACGGATGGCACGGCGCTGGCCGACGAGATCTCGGGCGTTTTCGTGCGGACGGACGTGACGGACGCAGCCTCGGTCGCCGCCGCACTCGCCGCCGCGAGGGCCGCGCTTGGCCCGGCGCGGCTGGCGATCAGTTGCGCGGGCATCGCGCCGGGCCAGCGCACCGTGACCCGTGACGGCACCCCCCATGACACGGCGTTGTTTCAGCGCACGATGGACATCAACGTGATGGGGACCTTTCATCTGGCAACGCAGGCCGCCGCCGCCATGGCCCCGCTGGACCCTTTGACCCCGGATGGCGAGCGGGGGGTCATCGTCAACACCGCCTCGATTGCCGCGTACGAGGCACAGATCGGACAGATCGCCTATGGTGCGTCCAAGGGTGCGGTTGCCGCGATGACCCTGCCAATGGCACGCGATATGTCCAAATCCGGCATCCGGGTCTGCGCCATCGCGCCGGGCCTGTTTCGCACACCGATGGTCGCGGGGTTGCCGCCGGAGGTTCAAGACAGCTTGGGCGCGGCGGTCCCCTTTCCGGCGCGGCTGGGCGATCCAGCCGAGTTTGCACGTCTGGTCGCGCACATCGCTGAAAATTCCATGCTGAATGGCGAGACCATTCGCCTGGACGGGGCAATCCGTCTGAGCCCGAAATAGCGCGCCGCCCAGGCCTTGATCACAGCGGCCAGAACACCAGAATAGCGGGCGTGGCGACGGCCAGAACCAGCAGCTCCAGCGGCAGACCGAGGGGCCAATAGTCCCCGAACCGATAGCCGCCCGGCCCCATGATGATCGTGTTGTTCTTGTGCCCGATGGGGGTCAGGAACGCGCAACTGGCCGCCACCGCCACGGCCATCAGCCACGAATCCGGGTTGGTTTGCGTGGCCGAGGCCATTTCGACCGCGACCGGGGCCGCGATCAGGGTCGTCGCGACGTTGTTGAGAAAATCCGACAGCGTCATCGTCACCGCCATCAGCGCCAGCAGCCCGACCCAGCCGGGCCACCCTGCGGTCGCCTGGGCCAGACCACCAGCCAGCAGCGTGGCCCCGCCCGACGCCTCGAACGCACCAGCCAGCGGGATCAGTGACGCCAGCAGGACGACGACCTTCCATTCCACCGCCTCGTAGACCTCTTGCCCGCCGACCAGGCCCAGCGCCACATAGGCCGCGACACAGGCCGCCAGCGCCACGGGCAGCGAAGTCAGGTTCAAAACCGTGACCAGGATGGCAAGCGCAAAGACACCGATCGCCAGGCCCGCCTTGCGCCGTTGAATCACGCCATGGCGCCGCCCTTCGAGCGGCAGAACACCCAGAAAGGCAGTCGCGGCCTCGACCCGCTCGGGCGAGCCCAGCAGCAGAACCACGTCGCCCGCGCGCAGGCGCAGCAGCCGCACCCGGTCGCGAAACCGGCGCCCGTTGCGGGACACACCCAGCAGTGTGACCGAATGCCGATGCAGCAGTTTGACACCGCGCGCCGTGCGCCCGACGATCCGGGCGCCGTCGGGGATGATCGCCTCGGTCAGGGAAAGGCTGCCATCGGTCAGGCGGCCGGCGTGTTTTTCGGATCCGGCAAATTCCAGCCCTGCCTTGCCCATGAAGGCCTCGATGGCCACCGGATCGCCCTCGACCACGACGAAATCCCCGGCGCGCAAGGTCTCTCGCCGGGCCAGTCCCGGCAGGCGTCGCCCGCGCCGCACCAGGCCGATGACGTTCAGATCCGCATCTTCGGCCAGATCGTCCAGACCGGCCAGCGGCTGGTCGACCTGCGCGCTGGCATCGGCAACCCGCAGCTCGGCGATATAGTGATCCCGGTCGGCCCGGATCGACAGGCCGCCCGCCTCGGCCCGGTCGGGCAGCAGGCGCCAGGCGACCAGTGCCAGAAACGCGATGCCCGCTGCCGCAACGGTCAGGCCGACAGGCGCGAAATCGAACATCGAGAACGGCGCGCCCAGGGCATCCTGGCGATATTCGGCGATGACGATGTTCGGCGGCGTCCCGATCAGCGTGATCATGCCGCCCAGAATGGTTGCAAAACTCAGCGGCATCAGCGAGAGCGAGATCGCCCGACCCGCCTTGCGCGCAGCCTCCATATCCAGCGGCATCAGCAGCGCCAGCGCCGCAACATTGTTGATGATCGCCGACAGGCCCGCACCGGCCGCGGACAGGATCGCGATGTGGCCAGGCACCGATCGGTCGTGATCCAGGATGCGCCCGGCGATCAGCTCGATCGCGCCGGAATTGCCCAGCGCGCGCGAGACGATCAGAACCAGCGCGATGATCGCCACCGCTGGGTGACCAAAGCCGGAAAAGACCTCGTCCGAGGGGACGTGCCCCAGCAACGCTGCCAGGATCAAGGCGGAAAAGGCCACCAGGTCATACCGGATACGACCCCACACCAGCGCCGCAAAGACAACGCCGAAGATCGCAAAGATCTGTAACTGCTCTGTCGTCACCGTCTGCCTCCGCGCGCGGATGTTATCCGCCGCGCGGGCTGGGCGAAACCCTTGATCTTGTAAGTGCGATCAGGCCGGTGTTATGCGATACGCCGCGCCGTCCCCCACGCTGAGAAACCAGATCGACCCGTCTGGCGCCTGGCGGATGTCGCGGATGCGGTAGTATCGGTTCTGGAACAACCTCTCGACCTCGGTCACCGTATTGCCGCGCCGGTCCAGCCGCGAGATCATGTCGAACTTTAGCGACCCGACAAAGATATCGCCCTTCCACTGGGGAAACAGATTGCCGGTGTAGATCATCATGCCCGATGGCGCGATCGACGGATCCCAGTAGAACCGTGGTTGTTCAAGGCCCGCCTTGGCGGTCCCCTCGCCGATCTGACCGCCGCGATAGTGCTGGCCATACGAGATCACCGGCCAGCCATAGTTCTTGCCCGCCTCGGGTGTATTGATTTCGTCCCCACCCTTGGCGCCGTGGGCGACGGTCCAGAACCGCCCGGTTTCGTCCAGCGCGGCCCCCTGCGGATTGCGATGACCGATCGACCAGATCTCGGGCCGCGCACCGCCTTTTGCGAATGGATTGTCGGCGGGGATGGACCCGTCACGATTGACGCGGATCACCTTGCCGCTGTGCTGGTTCAGGTCCTGGGCCGAGGGTCTGTCGCCCCGGTCCCCGATGGTCAGAAACAGGGTGCCGTCCCGCGCCTCGACCACCCGCGACCCGAAGTGTCGGCCCGACCCGGATGCCGTCGACATGCCGAAGATCACGCGCAGGTTCGTCAGTTGCGCACCATCAATATCCAGCCGCGCGACCGCAAGAGACGTACGCGCACCGCCGCGCACCGGTTCCGAGTAGGTCAGAAACACCTCGCCCGTGGTCGCGAAATCCCGTGCCGCGACCAGATCCAGCAGACCGCCCTGCCCCTTGGCCGCGACCTTGGGCACCCCGGTCACGCGCTGCATCTGGCCTTTGCGAAAGAGCTTGATCTGGCCATCCCGCTCGGTGATTGCAAAGGCCCCGCCGGACAGGAAGGTCAGCGCCCAGGGCTGATCCAGATCCCCCGCCATGCGATCGACGCGCACAGTGCCCGTATCCGTACTGACCATGTCCTGTGCTGCGACCGCGCTCGCGGCCAACACGGCAAGAAAAAGCGTGACGATCCGTTTCATTCTGGCCTCCACATCCGCTATAGGGCTTTGGGAATGGATATAGAGGCGGACCGGCGGATGCCCAACCGGGTTGCAAAAACGTGAGCGGCTGGCGGCGAGATGAGTGAACGGGCCGTCCTGATCGCGGCCATGACACTGGCCGGGTTCTGCGTGCTGCCCGTGGTGGCCGTGGCGATTGCCGCGCTGACCGGGCCAGTGGATGTCTGGCAGCGGCTGGCGGCGACAGTTCTGGCCGGATACAGCTGGACCACCGTCCAACTGGTGTTGATCGTGGCAGTGGGCACAGCTGTGATCGGCACCTCGACGGCCTGGCTGGTGACGACCTGCCGCTTTCCCGGCGCACGCTGGTTCGAGGTGCTGCTGGCGCTGCCGCTGGCCTTTCCGGCCTACGTCCTGGCCTATGCCTACACGGACCTTCTGGACCACCCCGGCGCGGTGCAGACCCTGCTGCGGGATGTGACCGGTTGGGGCCCGCGGGACTACTGGTTCCCCGAGATCCGATCGCTGGGCGGCGCGGCCGCGATGCTGACGCTGGTCCTGTACCCGTATGTCTACCTGCTGGCCCGCGCCGCGTTTCTGCAGCAATCCTACGGCGGCTACACCGCCGCGCGGGTGCTGGGCAAATCCCCGTGGCAGGCGTTCCTGCGCGTCAGCCTGCCCATGGCCCGCCCTGCGATTGCCGGCGGCGTGCTGCTGGCGGTGATGGAAACGATCGCGGATTTCGGCACCGTCGCGCATTTCGGCGTGCAGACTTTTGCTACCGGGATCTACCAGGCGTGGTTTTCCATCGGGGACCGGGCGGCGGCCGCGCAGCTGTCGCTGTGCCTGCTGACCGTCGCACTGCTGCTGGCCTTTCTGGAGCGCATCCAGCGCGGTGCGGCCAAGCGGTATCCGCCGCGCGCCGGGTCCGCGGTGCCGCCCGCGCACGACCTGCGCGGCAGCCGCGCATTGTGGGCCACGGTCTGGTGTTTCCTGCCGGTGTTTCTGGGCTTTCTGCTGCCGGTGGTGATCCTGGGCCTGATGGCGCTGGACGCGGACCAGGACATCCTTGGCCGCCGATATCGCGGGTTCATGGCAAACTCGCTGATCCTGGCCGGTGTGGCGGCATTGGTGACGGGCGCGGCGGCTGTGGCGATCGGGTCCGCCGCGCGGCTAATCCGGCGCCGCCTGACGCGGGGCCTGACCATTGTGGCAGGGATCGGCTATGCGGTGCCCGGCGGGGTGATCGCGGTGGGCCTGCTGGTCCCGTTCGCGCATTTCGACAATGCGATCGATGCCTGGGCACAGGCCACCCTGGGAATCTCGACCGGGTTGCTGCTGACCGGATCCATATGGTTGTTGGTGCTGGCCTATATGGTGCGGTTCATGGCCGCGGCCCTGTCGGCCTTTGACACCGGCATCACCACGATCAATCCCAATGTCGATGCCGCGGCGCGCACGTTGGGCAAGTCGCCGGGATCGCTGGTGCGCCGCGTGCACCTGCCGCTGATGCGGCCTGCGTTGTTCACCGGGCTGCTGATCGTCTTTGTGGACGTGATGAAAGAGCTACCGGCCACGCTGATCATGCGGCCCTTCAACTTTGATACTCTGGCGGTCCAGGCCCACCGACTGGCATCGGACGAGCGGCTGACACAGGCGGCCGTGCCGTCCCTGGTGATCGTGGCCTTTGGTTTGCTTCCGGTTACGCTGATCTGCCGGTCCATCGCGCGAACCCACAGCCCGCGTATATAAGAAGGACCACCGGATCAGATCGCCCAATCTGATCCTGCACAACTTTAAAGCCCTCTTTGCTCAAAAAATACTTCTGCCGAGCCAACTGCTACGCGGATCCTAGGAAATTGCGCAGCACCGCCCGCCTTGCCAAGAAATCCAACCGGACGCGCATCGACCGAACCCTTTCTCAGCGCACAGCCCGGTCCAGCAGGCGCACGCCATGGGCGACGTCATCGCCGGGGTGGGTGACAACCTTGTCGCCGGCCTCGATCCCGCCCAGGATTTCCGCATAGAGTGCCGTCCTGCGGCCGACATCGACCGGCGTCATGCGGGCAATCCCGCCATCCGCAACAAACACCGCCCAGGACCCGTCCTGCCGGAACAGCGCGCTGATGGGCACGCGAAGTGCCTGGTCCAGCCGCCACTCCTCGATTTCGAGGAAAACCGAGAATCCGTGACCCAGCGCCCGCCGGTCGTTCACTGGGGAGTTGAGAACGAACACGGCCTTGACCCGTTGCTCTTCGATGCCAAGCGCCGAGACCTTGGTATGTGC